>CAZNPR010000021.1:0-27351 GCA_964574965.1 uncultured Syntrophomonas sp.
AGGTTCTGAGGTCTTAGAGTATATTAGATCCTTGGAAGAAAGGCATATTGAAGTGTTTTCCTGTGGTACCTGTCTGGACTATTATCATCTGAGTGATAAATTGCGGGTAGGATCGGTCACCAATATGTTTACCATCACTGAAAAACTCATGGAAGCGCATCGGCTCATAACCCTATAATTATTTTTTGTTTGCAGGGGTCCCACTTGCAGTGATAATATGCATAGGTACCCTTTTGGAAGGAATGAATACGATATCAAAAGGAGGATGGGCATAATCGAACACGAAGAAATAAACGTTAAACAGTTGATCGAAGAGCAACAGTGGCAGAAGCTGAAAGAAGAATTGAAAGATATGCCCATACCAGATATCGCCGACCTGCTAATGGAACTAAGCAAAGGGGAAAGAGTGTTGCTGTTCAGAGTTTTACCCCGTACGATTTCTTCTGAAGTATTTTCTTATATGATCCCTGAACTTCGCAATGCATTACTGAAGGAATTAACTGATGAAGAAACCCGCAACTTATTAAGTAATTTACGCCCTGACGACCGTACTACTCTTTTTGAAGAATTACCAGGGCAAGTTACGCAGAAGCTGCTTAACTTGCTGAGTCCCCAGGATATAAAAGAAACCCGATTTTTGTTAGGTTATCCGGAGGAAAGTGTTGGGCGTCTGATGACCCCGGATTATGTTGCCGTTCGGCCAGAATGGACTGTAGAGCAGTCTTTGCAGCATATCCGGCTCAAAGGCAAAGACAGCGAGACGTTAAATGTCATATATGTGACGGATAATAAATGGAAGCTGCTGGATTCTCTGGATCTGCATCGCTTTCTTCTCAGTCAGCTTGATGCCAGGGTATCTGACCTCATGGATCACACTTATGTTAGTGTTGCGGCTTTTGATGACCGTGAAGAGGCGGTACGTGTCTTGCAGCACTACGACCTTTTTGTATTGCCGGTAGTAGATTCGGAGGGAGTACTGCTGGGCATCGTAACTGCTGACGATATTATGGACGTAGCGGAAGAGGAAGCTACCGAGGACTTTCATAAGACCGCAGCCGTGACACCCTTGAAGAATACATACAGGGAAGCCAGCTTATGGGAGTTGTTTAATAAGAGGATCGCCTGGCTGATTATTTTGGTATTGGTCAGTTTGTTATCTGCCAGTATCATTGGCTATTTTGAATCCGCGCTGCAAAAAGTGATCATTTTGTCGGTGTTTATTCCCATGTTGATCGGCAGCGGCGGAAATGCCGGTGCGCAATCCGCAACCATGATCGTGCGTGCACTGGCGACCGGAGATGTCGAAATAAATGAATGGTTTAAAACCTTCGGCAAGGAGATGTTGGTGGGACTGACCCTGGGGATCACCATGGGCATCACAGGTTTTATTATAGGCTATATGAAAGGTGGCTTGGATATTGCCATTATTATTGGATTCACCATGTTAGCGATCATTCTGGTAGCCAATCTGATCGGAGTGGCGCTGCCTTTTATTTTGACTCGTATGGGACTCGATCCGGCAGTAGCCAGCAGCCCCTTGATCGCTTCAATCGTGGATGCTACAGGGCTGTTCATTTACTTTGTCGTAGCAGTCAGTGTTTTACAACTATGATGCCTTCAATATACTGCCAGCTTCTTTGACTAACTAAAAAGTCCCCAGCGGGGACTTTCAGACCGTCAAAAAAACTAAATCTTATTGTTACATCACAAGCCCCGCCGGATCACCGTACCTCAGTACGCCTCAACCAGCGGGGCTTGCTCGTGCCTCGATCTTTACTCTTTTTGTTCGGTCTGCCAACTTCTTTGATAAGCTGAAAAAGTCCCCGCCGGGGACTTTTGCTGTTTATATAAGCCGGTTAGTTCAATTTTACTTCAAAACCCAGTTCATCAATTTCGGCAGCGATTTGCTCTACGGTGATCAGCGTTTCTTCAAAATCCACTTCAACAAATCCTTCGGTATAATGTGCCTCTGCCCGGTTCACTCCTTCCAAGGCAGAAAGACTATCTTCAATGCTCTTTTTGCAATGTCGGCAGCTCATTCCGTTTACCAATAATTTCGTCAACAAAAGGATTACCCCCTTATTTCTTTAATATTTATATTTTACTTAATTAAGCATGTTATTACTACCGTCTTGAGATTATAATGAGGCTGAATAGACGGTAACTGATGTGAAAATAACCGACTACAATAAAGGGAATGCTTGACATATATTGAATTAATATATTGGAAGCGAAAAGGAGAAAAGAGGGATTATTTGCTGATTGGAATCGATATAATAGATATAGACCGCGTGAAGAAAGCGGCTGAAAGAACACCGCGTTTTTTAACCAGAGTTTTTACCAGTCAGGAGCTGGATTACTGCCTGGGCAAGAAAAACCCGTATCCTTCATTGGCAGTCAGGTTTGCCGCCAAAGAGGCGATCAGGAAATCACATCCGCTGTTTATGAGCGGTATCCGTTATCATGATACCGAAGTGATCATCAGTGAAAACGGGCAGCCGCAGTTCCTCTTGCATGGTAAAGCGCGGGAGAGGTTTGACCGGCATTTTAAACAAATGGCATTAAGTCTCTCTCATGCAGATAAACAGGCCATCGCAGCAGTGACCGTGGAGGAGGGGTAGAAAATGAAATTGGTCAAAGCAGCTGAAATGCAGGACATTGACCGCAGAGCTTCCAGTGAATTTGGGATCCCGAGCCTGGTGCTGATGGAAAATGCCGGAATCAGAACGGCGGAAATGGTCAAAGGACTGCTGGGCAGTATCACAGATAAAAAAGTGATCATTCTGGCGGGACGGGGGAATAACGGCGGTGATGGTCTGGTAGCGGCCCGGCATTTACATGGCAGTGGAGCGGTTCCCATAACTTTTGTGATGGGCAAAATAGAACAGTTAAGTCCGGACAGCCAAATTAATTTTGCTATTTTACAGAAGATAACGGACCAAATTTATCCGCTTACCGATGAAAGCCAGCTTGAAAAATTCATGTGGGAATTGCTCGATGGGGATATCATTATTGATGCTATATACGGCATTGGTTTTAAAGGCAGTTTAAACGACTATGAAGCTCGTGTCGTGCAATGGGTCAACCGTTCCCGCGTGCCGGTTTTATCTGTTGACATACCTTCCGGCGTGGAAGCCGACAGCGGGAGGGTAAAGGGCGAGGCAGTCAAAGCGGCTGCTACGGTTTCTTTTGCTTTGCCCAAGCCAGGACTGATCCTGGAACCGGGCAAAAATTATACCGGTCAACTTTCGATTGCCGACATATCTATACCTAAAGCCCTGCTGGAAAACAAACGCTTACAAACCAATCTTATTACCGAGGATATGGCAGCCAGGCTGCTGGGGCCCAGAGATCCTGATGGCCATAAAGGGACATTTGGACATGCCTTGTTAATTGGCGGGTCTACTGGTTTAAGCGGGGCGATCTTGCTGGCTGCACAGGGAACGATAAGATCCGGCGCCGGTTTGGTCACCGCAGCCCTTCCGGAATCTCTGATACCGGTATTCGATGGAGCTTTGCAGGAAGTGATGAGCATTCCATTGATGGAAACCAGACAGGGGACGATCGCCCCGGAGGCTTTGCCGGCTATTGAAAATATTCTGGGAGCTTCGTCAGTATGCGCTGTTGGTCCGGGATTGTCACGTTATAAGGAAGCCAATGCTATCCTGCGATTTATTCTGGAAAGGGCAGGCGTCCCGGTAGTTATTGATGCAGATGGCTTGAATGCGCTGGCAGAAGATATCGATATTTTAAAAGAACGTCAGATCCCGATCGTACTAACGCCTCACCCTGGTGAAATGGCCAGGCTTACCGGTCAGAGCACAGAGGAGATCCAGTCTGACCGTATTCATTATGCGGTTCACTATGCCAGGGAGTGGGGTGCTACCGTAGTGCTTAAGGGGAATAAAACGGTTATTGCAGCACCTAACGGGGAAACATACATAAATATTACCGGGAATCCAGGAATGGCTACGGCCGGCAGCGGTGATGTATTGTGCGGCATCATTACCGGTCTGATTTCGCAGGGGATCAATCCGGTAAATGCATCTGTAGCCGGCGTCTATCTGCATGGTTTAAGCGGTGATCATGCTGCCGGAATAAAAGGACAGCGGGGACTGATCGCCGGTGATCTGCTTGAAGCCTTACCTCTGGTAATAGCCCGGTTTGAAAAAGAGAAATGAAAAATTCTGCATAAATTTGTTAAAATCTAAACAGGAAGCAAAATAAGAAAGAGGTGTTTCATTTGCTGGCCAAAGATATTATGACTACCGATGTGATCACTGTATCCCCTGATGAGCAGGTGGAAGTGGTGGCCAGACTGCTGATCGATCATAAAATCAGCGGCATACCTGTAGTAGATAGCGACCAACATATATTAGGCATCGTGACTGAAAAAGATCTGCTGATCAAAGCCAGTGAGCTTAAAGTACCGTTTTATGTTACCCTGTTTGACAGTATCATTTTTTTGGAAAACCCTATGCGTTTTAGCAATAATTTAAAAAAATATACGGCTTCCAAAGTGAAAGATGTGATGACGGTAAAAGTAGAAGTTGTAGACGAAAATGCGGCCATTCATGATATCGCTGAGATCATGCAGAACAAGAAGATCAATCGTCTTCCGGTAGTCAGGAATAATAAACTGATCGGTATTGTGACCCGAAATGATGTGTTAAAGGCAATCGTGAAAAACAATGGATAATAAAAGACCAACCTGGGCAGAAATAAATTTAAAAGCAATACACTATAATTTGCAAAGGATCAGAGAAGCAGCCGCACCCGCAAGCGTGATGGCTGTGGTCAAAGCCAATGCTTATGGTCATGGTGTCCATGAGATAACCAAAGCTTGTTTGCAGGAGGGAGTTGAACATTTAGGGGTAGCGACTCTGGATGAAGCGCTGGCGATCCGCCGTGATGGAGTAGCGGTGCCAATTTTGATTTTAGGGCCCCTTGATCCTGAATATGTACAGACAGCGATTGATTGGAACCTGAGAATGACCGTTTTCAACGTATCTCTGGCGAGAGCTTTGTCGGATGCAGCAATTAAATCTTCTAAATCTGCCTATATTCACATAAAAATAGATACCGGGATGGGACGATTAGGTTTTCCTCCGAATCAAGAAACAGTCGAACAGATCGTTAATATTTCACGTATGCCAGGTATCAAACTGGAAGGGATCTTTACCCACTTTGCCAGTGCGGATGCAGAAGATAAAAACAAAACCTTGCGGCAGCTGGAGCTATTTAATGACCTGACTGCGGAATTGGAAAAGCAAGGGATCATGTTTCCGATCAAACATTGTTCCAACAGTGCAGCACTGATCGATTTGCCGGAAGCCCGGTTTAATATGGTAAGAACGGGGATCATTTTATATGGTCTTTATCCATCGCCTTATGTCAGGCAGGATTTGCTGAAGGTGATCCCGGCGATGACTTTAAAAAGCAGGATCAGCTTTTTAAAGCAGTTAAAGATAGGTGATACAGTGAGTTATGGATGTACATGGCAATGTGAGCAGGATACCTTGGTAGCAACAGTGCCGATCGGATATGCTGACGGGTATAGCCGAGTGTTATCCAATCAGGCGTTTGGTGCTGTACGTGGTCAACGGGTACCGCTGATCGGAACCGTATGCATGGATCAGTGTATGTTCGATGTGACCAATGTGGAAGGTGTCAAGGAAGGAGACGAAATTATTCTTTTTGGCAGACCGGAGGATTTGGTTACAGCTGATGAATTGGCTGATATAGAGGGAACCATCAATTATGAGGTCATATGTGCAGTGGGTTCCAGAGTTCCCAGAATTTACATCTCCTAATTCAGCTAATTATTGGATTTGCGAGCAGGTTTTCGAATCTTTATAATAGTAATATCATCTATACATTTTTATTTTATTCTGGAGGTGCTCGCTTTGCCAGCCTCAAAAAGGATCATCATAACGGTTCCGGAAAATCTCTTATACGAAATGGATCATATAACAGAAAACGAATGTACGAATCGCAGTCAGATCGTCAGAGAAGCAATAATATTTTATTTAAGTGAGCGAAAAAAAGTTTTATTGAAAGAACAAATGAAAAAAGGGTATCTGGAAATGGGCGAGATCAACTTAACGCTGGCCTGTGAAGATGGCGGGGTTGAAGAATATACTCTCAAAACCTGACACAAAATATGTTGGAGTGATAATGAATATGATCAAACGGGGCGAAATTTATTTTGCTCAGCTGAATCCGGTAGTGGGGTCTGAACAAGGAGGCATAAGACCGGTAGTGGTTGTCCAGAATGACATTGGCAACCAGTATAGTCCGACGACCATCATACTAGCGATCACCTCCCAGATCAATAAAGCAAAACTACCTACACATATTGAGCTGAAGGCTGAGACCTATGGATTGGAAAGAGATTCGGTTATTCTGGCAGAGCAGATCCGGACCATTGATAAAGCCAGATTGAAACAAAGGATAGCCGTTCTGAAAGAAGAAACCATGAAAAAGGTGGATCAGGCGTTGTTAATAAGCTTAGCCTTGCAGGAAAGTTAGTTACATATTTAATAATAACAGGAGCAGCCTTAAAAAGCTGCTCCTTTTTATTGCAGACAGTTCATGGTACATATATTAAAGAGAGCCAATAGAACAATTTCAGGGTTGTTTAATACATTGAAGTAAAGAAAAAATTTGGAGGGGTATTTTTGAAGCCCATTATAGGAATAACCGGAAATTTTGATCTGGAAGAAAACTTATATTACCTGGCGGAGTCCTACGCAGCATCCATAAAAAGAGCAGGTGCAGCAGCTGTCATCTTACCGACGGAGGAAACCCTGGTGAATGACTATATAAAAAATTGTCATGGGATCTTATTATCGGGCGGTGGTGATATCGATCCGGCTTATTGGAATGAGCCGCCTTCATGGGCATTGGGGAGTATCAACCCGCAGCGGGATCGGTTTGAGATACAACTGGCCAGAAAATGCCTGGATCTGGGTTTACCCCTTTTCGGTATTTGCCGCGGATGTCAGGTACTCAATGTGGCAATGGGAGGAAGCCTCATCCAGGATATCCGCTCCCGGTTCAGTCATCAGCAAAAAGCTCCGCGTAATTATGCTTTTCATGATATATTTATTGACGAAGATTCTTATTTGTTTCAGATTTTAGGTAAGCCAACCATAAAGGTCAACAGTTTTCATCATCAGGCCATAAAGAAAGTCGGAACTCAGCTTAATGTAAGTGCCCGGGCGGAAGAAAACATCATTGAAGCCGTTGAATTAAGGGATCATCCCTTTGCCATAGGTGTCCAGTGGCACCCCGAATGTATGGAGGATGAAAATGCAGCCGGCCTGTTTAAGGCATTTGTTGAGCAAGCCGCCATTTATCAACATAAACTTTATTCTAAAATATCAGCTTCCCGCACCACCGGTCGGGGGAAATCATAAAATAGACTGTGGAAGGAGATTTACTCATGCTGGTTATTCAAGGGGGTAAAGTATTAACGCTGGACTACAACCGCGTAATCGACAATGCTGTGATCATCATTGAAGGGCCGTTCATTAAAGCGGTAGGAGGAGAAAACATCCCGCTGCCGGAGGAATGTACCGTAATAGATGCAGCAGGGAAATATATATTGCCAGGTTTTATAGATGCTCATACCCACATCGGTCTGGAAGAAGAAATTTATGCGGTTGAAGGCGATGATGTAAATGAAACATCAGACCCGGTCACCCCTGAACTGCAGGCACTGGATGGGATCAACCTCGCTGATTTGGCTTTTGCTGATGCGCTGTCAGGCGGTGTGACCAGATCGATATGCCTGCCGGGCAGTGCAAATGTGATCGGGGGGCAGGCGGTTTTACTGAAACATCTCGCAGCTTCTCCCAGTGAAATGATTTGTAAAAATCCTGTCGGATTAAAAGCCGCCCTGGGGGAAAATCCCAAGCGGGTGTATTCCCGGCAGAAGAAAGCCCCGGTTACCAGAATGGCCAGCGCCAGTTTGCTCCGGGAAGCGTTTTTTGTTGCCCGGCAAAATATGGATAAAAAAGACTTGGCTGCCAGGGAAATTTATCGGCAAAAACCTTTACAATGTGTACTGAGAAAAGAAATGCCTTTAATGGTTCATGCGCATCGGGCAGACGATATTTTGACCGCCTTAAGGATCAAGGACGAATTTGACATTGATATGATCATCCAGCATGGTACGGAAGCTTTTAAAGTTGCCGATGAATTGGTCGCAAGAAACGTACCGGTCTTACTGGGGCCCTTACTGGTCAATCGTGCCAAAGTGGAAATGAAGGAAGTATCTTTTAAAAATGCTGCCAAACTTGAGCGGCAGGGGGTAAAATTCAGCTTTATTACTGACCATCCGGTCATACCGATAAAATATTTACGTGAATGTGCTGCGATCGCTGTCAGAGAAGGATTGGATGAGGAAGCTGCGCTTAAGGCGTTGACCATCTCTCCGGCACAAATTTTACACGTCGATGATGAGATCGGTTCCATCACAGCCGGCAAAAGAGCAGATCTGGTGATATTCGACGGACACCCGTTTGATTTTCGTTCCCAGGTACGGCATACAATCGTTGATGGAATTGTTTGGGGGGATCAAAGTGAATAAAGGCGATGTGTTCACTGTCTACCTGGATGAAAATGTAATGACCGTATGTGTGGTGGGCTTTTATGATGATGAGCTTACCGGTGAAGAAATGGTGATCCTGGCAGTCGTCAGCAGGGAGAATATGGTGCATGTTCCGTTGGATGATCTGCAAAGCCTGTTCCCCGATAATAAATACCAGAATTAAATAAGAACAAGGGGCAGCCATTAAAGCGGCCTCTTTTTTTTACCATTATTTACTTCAAGGACTTTCGATGTTTTTCTCCAATTTAAATAACAAAACATTTGGGAGGTGAGGCAATATTGCCCCCTAAAAAAATTATATTGATGGTTTTGAGCATTTTGGGGATCTTACTTTTTACATATTCAGCGGCGGGTTCTCCCAGTCCCCGTATCGTGATCAACGGTCAGACGAAAATCGTTGACCCTGCTCCCCGGATCGATAACGACCGCATCATGATGCCCCTTAGGTTTATCATCGAAGATCAGGCGCTTAAAGGGGAAGTCTTCTGGGATGCCCGACAGCAAAAAGTGGCCATGAACTGCAAAGACAAATACATAGAGTTGTTTATCGGCAGAAAAAAAGCTGCTATTGATGGTAAAACAATATATCTGGATTCCCCTCCTTATATTTATCAGAGCAGGACTTATGTACCCCTGCGCTTTATTGCGGAGGCGACCGGAGCCAAAGTGGAGTGGAAAGCTTCAAGCTATGAGGTGATCATTGATTTTCCGCCGGCCAGCGCTGATCAGAAGGTATTTGCTTACTATTACTATCAGTCATTTGGCGAATTAAAGGTCAATGCTGAGCGAATGACCAATATTGCTTTTCGCTGGTTTGAGACTGATGGGGAAGGAAAGCTTTTTTATGAGTATCAGGATGATTACGCGCAGATTTTGAAATTCACCCGGGATCAAGGGATCAAGACCCATGCCAGCGTAGCTTTGATGGATAGGAGCTTATTACATAAAATGCTGTCCGAACCGGAAAACAGAGCCAGATTGATCGGGAATCTGCTGGATAGGGTCAAAAAAGATCATTATGATGGTGTAGATATTGATTTCGAATTTATCGATCCGGCCGATGCCCAGAATTTTACTTTGTTTCTAAGGGAACTGAAGACTTCATTAGGACCGGAAATCCCATTATCAGTGGCAGTTCCTGCTCGCACTGCTGCTGATAAATGGCCCACTGCCTTTGAGTATGAAAAAATTGGGCAAATAGCTGATATGGTAGTGGTGATGGCTTATGATTACAGCTACAAGACCAGTGCACCAGGTCCGGTGGCACCTTTGTGGTGGGTCGGACAAACCATTTCTTACATGACGGCGAAAATCGAGCGGGAAAAGATATTGCTGGGATTACCTACCTATGGTTATGACTGGGCTGCCGGGCTAAAGACCACCACGGTCACTGCTGATAAATTGGCTCAGTTGAAACAGACCTATAAACTGAATGCAGGCTTTGATATAAAAAACGGCAGTCCTTTCTATAACTATTGGGATAAAAACGGGAATTTTCATCAGATATGGACGGAAGATCAGGAAAGCATCAAGGCCAAGTATGATCTGGCGGCAAAAAATAAGCTGGGGGGAATTTCGTTCTGGCGGATCGGTAATGGCTGCACTGATTTATATAATATTCTTCCTGCCCAAAGATAGCTGTTGCGGTTTATGAAATAACCCGGTTAATGTATAATAATTGATTATAACCACCCGCTTGGGTGGTTTTCATTCGTCATTTTATTCATCTGTTGGGAGAAAAGTCGATAGCCTTTTAAGCTGAATGCTTCTTGCCTCTGGTTTTTTGAGCAGGGAAAGACTAAAATTGAGCAGGAGGGGAGAAAATGACTCCAGAACAACCTGGTTTATTCGATATGAATGGACCACAGCCGGCAAAAGAAACAGAAGAAGAAATGACGCCGGTGCTGACGGCTGGACCATCAGCGCCACCCATAGCAGCAGAGGAAACGGAGCCGTTTTTCCTGCCAGGTGTCAGCCAGGAACCAGCCTGGCCGGAAGCGGAAAGTTTGGCTGAACTTCATGCCATAGCCGCTCAATGTACTTTATGCCGACTGCGCAGTACCTGTGCCCAGGTGGTGTTCGGCGAAGGACCGGAAGACAGCCGGTTAATGCTGATCGGTGAAGGACCGGGACAGGAAGAAGATTTGCAGGGCCGTCCTTTTGTTGGACGAGCCGGTCAGCTGTTGGAAAAGATTCTACAGGCCGTTGAGATGCAAAGAACGGATGTATATATTGCCAATGTGGTAAAATGCAGGCCGCCCCAAAACCGTTTGCCGGATGCCGAAGAGGTGAAAGCCTGCAAAGGATACCTGCAAGCGCAGATCCGTCTGATAAACCCTGGCATTATCGTATGCCTGGGAGCTCTGGCTACACAGACAGTGGTGGATCCCAGGGCCAGGATCAGTAAAGTAAGGGGGATATGGCTGAACCGGGCAGGAATAAAAATCATGCCCACTTTTCATCCTGCCGCCCTGTTGAGAAACCCCGAATATAAACGGCCCGTCTGGGAAGATTTCAAATTGATCAGAGATGAGTATAAAAAGATTTGCGGCAAATAAAGGTTTCGTGAATGAGGTGACACGGTGGAGCTGTACGTTGGATCTGCGGAGGCAATGCAGCAGTTAGGAAGGAAAATCGCTTCTTTTTTGACCACAGGAGACATCGTATATTTGCAGGGAGAATTAGGAGCAGGAAAAACCACGCTGGTAAGGGGGATCGCTCATGGTATGGGATACCTGGGCAAGGTGACCAGCCCCACTTTTACCATCATGAATATTTATCCGGCACGGCCGGAAATTTATCATTTCGATTTTTACCGTCTGGAGCAAGGCGATCTTAGTGATTTAGGCCTGGACGATTATCTGGCCGGAGATGGGGTCACCTTGATCGAGTGGCCGGAAATAGGGATCGATACTCTGCCCCCCGAGGCCCTGATCATAAGCATAAGCCTGATCGATGACGATTATGACCGGGAACGCCAGGTAAAAATAACAGCCCGGGGCGCTGATTATGAACAAAAGCTGGAGGAGATAAAAAAAGCATGCTTATTCTAGCAGTGGACAGTGCTACTCCCGTTGCGGGGGTCGCTTTATCAGACGGGGAAAAAATAATTGCTGAGTACAGCCAAAATTTTAAGCAGGTCCATTCACAAAAATTCATGCCCATGATCGATAAATGTCTGAAGGACTATGGCTGCAGTTTGAAAGATCTGGATGCCATAGCAGTCACTTCCGGGCCCGGGTCATTTACCGGCATACGGATAGGAATGGCCACGGTAAAAGGTTTAAGCCTTGGTTCCGGTGTGCCATTGATCAGTATTTCGACTCTGGAAGCGCTTGCTTTTAATATGGTCTTAAGCAATTATCTGGTCTGCCCGGTCCTGAATGCACGAAAAAATGAGGTCTATGCTGCTGCCTATGATGTACGCGGCATCAAACCAGATATTTTATGGGGGCCTGCCGCTTGCCCGCCTCAGGTCATGGCTGATGAAACCAAAAGGATCGCAGCAAACCACCCGGGGATAGTTCTTTTGGGAGATGGGTTCAAACCTTATCAGGAAATTTTCCGCTCCAGTTTTGGCAGTCAGATGAGAGAGGTCCCGCCGCATCTGATGCTGCCAAGGGCTGGCAGTATTGCCGCACTGGCTGCGATGAAACTGAAACAGGGAACTTTAGAGGACGTTCACGCCATAAGGCCTTATTATATAAGACTTTCGGAGGCCGAATATCAATTGGGGAAGGGAGACAAGTAGGTTGTTAAATCCCCATTATATTTTCAGAAAAATGGCCCCCCAGGACATTAAGGAGATCATGGCTATCGAACAGGAAGCCTTCAGTATGCCCTGGTCCAAAGAATCTTACCTGGCGGAATTGAAAAATCATTTTGCCTATTATGCAGTTTGCGATGTTGGCGGCAAGATCGCCGGCTATGGCGGGATCTGGATCGTGTTTGAAGAAGCCCATATCACCAACGTGGCTGTCAGTGCCGAGTATCGCCGCCAGGGGATCGGAGAAGCTATCATGCTGGAACTGGAGAAGCAGGCCCGGGAAAAGAAAGCCCTGCGGATCCTGCTGGAAGTGAGACCATCCAATGAGCCAGCTTTAAAAACCTATCGGAAACTAAATTATCTGCCCAATAACGTACGGACTGAATATTATTCAGACAACGGGGAAGACGCTCTGATCATGATCAAATTATTATTTTAGGATAAACAAGGTTGGTGAAAAGGTGAAAGATGTAAATATATTAGGAATAGAAACCTCCTGTGACGAGACCGCCGCGGCAATTGTGCAAAATGGCCGGCATATCCTTGCCAATATCGTAAATTCACAGATCGCCATCCACCAGAAATTCGGCGGAGTGGTGCCGGAGATCGCATCCCGCAAGCATATTGAAAATATCAGCATGGTTGTTGATGCGGCCTTTAAACAGGCAGAGATGGCCTATGAGGATATCGACGCAGTAGCTATCACCAATGCTCCGGGACTGGTGGGCGCTTTACTGGTAGGTTTGTCATTTGCCAAAGGTTTTGCCTATGCTCTGGATAGACCGCTGATCGCGGTGAATCATTTACACGGACATATCTATGCTAATTTCCTGGCTCATGATGATATCGAGTTTCCGGCCGTCTGTCTGATCGTTTCCGGCGGTCATACCAGTATCTTGTACATGCCGGCCATAGGGGAATATGAAGTATTAGGCTCCACCATTGACGATGCAGCCGGAGAAGCCTTCGATAAAGTAGCCCGTTTTTTAGGATTAGGTTATCCGGGCGGTCCTGCGATACAGAAGGCGGCTGCTGACGGTCAAGCAGGAAAGTACATTTTGCCCCGAGTGTTTTTAAATCGCCAGGACCTGGATTTTAGTTTCAGCGGATTAAAAACCGCCGCCATGAACCAGTGGAAAAAGAATAACCAAAATCCCGGCGTGGTCAATGATCTGGCTGCGGAATTCCAGCAAACCCTGGCTGAAATATTAACGGTGAAAACCCTGCGGGCAGCGACGCTTAAAAACGCCAAAACGATTTTGCTGGCCGGGGGGGTGGCTGCCAATGCTGCCCTGCGAATATTGATGAAAAATGAAGGAGAAGCAAAAGGTTTAAAAGTATATTATCCCCCTCTTTCACTGTGCACTGATAATGCTGCTATGATTGCCGGCAGTGCTTACTTTCAGTATACCAAGGGTGACTTTGCATCACTTGATCTGAATGCTTATGCCAGCCTTTTGTCCTTGTGAAAATTGCCTGTGGATAATGTGTATAACTCTGTTGATAATTATCAGAACGCCATTCGCAAACTTTACTATAAGTCCCGGGCGCTTTCGACAAAAGCTTAGTTGCCGGAAAGCAGTCAATTTCTCTTGTGGATAACCAAAAAAGCAAGGAGTGATATAGTGTATCCGACTTTATTCAAAGCAGGTCCAATAACTGTAAATTCATGGGGTTTAATGCTGGCCATCGCTGTAATTATTTCCATTTATGGTGTTGGCCGGCTTTTTGAGCGGGAAGGGTATGATAAAGAAATTGTTCTGGATATGGTGCTGATCATGGTTATAGCAGGCATATTCGGCTCGCGCCTGGCCTATGTATTGATTTACCAGTGGCAGGAATTCTGGCATAATCCTGCTATTTTATTTGCCCTGCAGGATGGAGGCATAGCCGGCTTAGTATGGTATGGCGCACTGATCGGTGGTTTTTTATCGTTTATTATTTATATCCGTATAAAAAAGCTCGACGCCTGGCGCTTACTCGACATGTTTGCTCCTTATGTGGCTTTCAGCTATGCGCTGGTGCGAATCGGTTGTTTTTTAGCCGGCTGTTGTTATGGAGAAGCTACATCCTGCAGCCTGGGCATGGTATTTCCCGATGTTGATTCATTGCCCCGCCACCCCACACAGCTTTATAGTTCATTGATCAATTTTATTTTGTTTGCTTTCTTGTTATGGTATTTTCCGCGGAGGAAGTTTGTCGGAGAAGTATTTGTTTTATATATCGGCGGTTATGCGGTATATCGCCTGTTTATCGAATTTTTCAGGGAAAATATTATTTTTTATGGTGTCTTTACCATCGGGCAGGTATTTAGTTTCTTTCTCCTGATTTTAGCGGTGGTTTTATATTGGTTTAGAAGCAGATCCGCCAGGATCGAAACCAAGGAAGAAGGATCAGATAAACATGACCAGGTATGATCAGGATAACATGAGAAAGTCATTGCGGCAAATCATGCTCACTGCCAGGGGGAAGCTTACTTTGGAACTGGTGCAGGAGATGAGTGGCAGCATCATTGACAAATTAGGGGCTTTTAAGCAAATCACGGAAGCAGAAGCTGTTATGTGCTTTTTAAGTATAAAAAATGAAGTGAACCTGTACCCTTTTATTGAGCAGGCCCGGGAGCAGGGGAAGAGGATCCTGGTACCCAGAGTGGAAAGCGCAGGGGCGATCAAGGCGGTCGAGTACCAGTTGGAATCTATCCACAAAGGTCCTTACGGAATCATTGAACCGGAAGGGGAACCGGTGGATGAAAAGCTGATTGATGCAGTATTGGTGCCAGGACTGGTTTTTGATTTTCAAGGCTATCGCTTAGGTTACGGTGCCGGGTATTACGACCGGTTTTTACCTTTGCTCAGGCCAGATGCATTTATCTGCGGGGTGTGTTACGACTGGCAGGTAGTGGAGACGGTTTTCCCGCAAACCAGAGACGTGGCAGTTGACTGGATCATTACCGATAAATCTGAAGTAGTGATCAATTGGGACCGATTTTAAGTGAATTAAAAAAGGGGTTTTTCTTGTAGAAAAACCCCTTTCATACTTTGTATGATTTATTCCGGTTTCACATCCGGGCTGCCCATTTCTTTCAGAGCGGCAAATACTCCGCCCAAACCTGCTAAATCACTGGGTATGATAAGCTTGGTAGCCTGGCCGTCACCTAAGTCTTTTAATGTTTCCAGTGATTTTATAGCCAGGACTTTTTCATCGGCCTGGGCATCCTTGATCATCACCAGACTGTCAGCAAAAGCCCGCTGGACATTTAAAATAGCCTGGGCTTCGCCTTCGGCTGTCAGGATCTGTGCTTGACGCTGTCCTTCTGCTTGAAGGATAGCTGACAGTTTGATAGCTTCCGCATTTAAGATCTGGGCCTGCCGGGCTCCTTCGGCATCCAGGATAGCAGCGGTTTTCTGCCCTTCAGCCCTTAAAATTGCTTCGCGTTTTTCCCGCTCTGCCCGCATTTGCTTTTCCATGGCCGTTTGAATATCCTGGGGCGGCAGAATGTTTTTCAGTTCTACCCGGTTGACCTTGATACCCCATTTGTCAGTGGCCTCGTCAAGGATAACCCTAAGCTTGGTATTTACTAAATCTCTTGAAGTAAGAGTCTGGTCAAGTTCCAAATCACCTACTATATTTCTTAAGGTAGTTGCAGACAAATTTTCAATAGCCAAAATAGCATTGGAGATCTCGTAAGCATACTTAAATGGATCAGTTACCTGGTAATATACTACCGTATCAATCATCATAGTTACATTATCCTTGGTTATAACCGGCTGCGGGGGAAAATCAACCACCTGTTCCCGCAAATCGATTATCATCCGGAAGCTGTCGATAAAGGGGATAATAACATTGATCCCCTGCTCGGCAACTTTATGAAATTTGCCTAATCTCTCCACTACCCCCACGGTTGCCTGGCGAATGATCTTGATCGAAGAAAAGGCAACGATGATTACGAAAAACACCAACAAAACATTAACGATTACACCCCACATAATAAAACTCCTTTCATTCCTTTATTCCTGTACCTTCTGCACGATCAGTTTAACTCCCTCGATAGCCGCTACTTCCACCAATGTACCGGCTTCAATTTCTTCTGATGATACGGCTGTCCAGGTTTCTCCGTTTAATTTAACCTGGCCATAATGCAGTGGAACGATCTTATCCATACTAATACCCTTTTGACCTACCAATGCTTTCACATTGCTGGCTGTCTCATTGGTCCTGATCAATTTGATCACCAGGGGACGGGTAAAGATGACCAGCAAAATAGTCAAAAAGGCAAAAACCAAAAGCTGCGCTTCGATCTGGGGGAACCAGCCGATACTTACTGCCAGTGCCACTACCAGGGCGGATACTGCCAGATATAAAAACCAAAAACCCACAGTGAAAATCTCAACCGCACCGCAAACGAGAGCAACGATTATCCAGGTCAGTGCTGTCATCAGCATTCTCCTTTCCTCAACTTTACAATGAATTTACCTGATTCATATGATAACATATACCACAGGTGGTGTCTTTTAGAAGCGACAAGCCAAAATACGGCAATGTCGAAGTGTGTTGAAAACACTATGCGTTGTGGGGTATAATGAACAGGATGAACAACTCCGATTCAGTTTTCCCGAGGTTCATAATATGGGAAGCGGAATGATAGTACATAAAGGAAAACCTTTATGTTTCCTGTATGGAAAGGAGTATGAAACAGTCCATGGACTTTATAGCACTCTTTTCAAGGAGTGTTAATTTTTTGGGGAGGTAAAGATGATGAACAAAGATGAAGTTGTAGAAAAGCTGTTGGATGTTGCAGTGAATGGCAAGATAACCTGTACCGAGGCTAGAGAGATCATGAAAGACTATGATGTCCCCAACGGGCTGTTGGGGAAAATTTGCGATGAACTGGGAATTAAAATCTACGGTTGTGAGTTGGGCTGTTTTTAACAGGAACAATCTGTGCGCAATTCATCGTAGTTGGGAAGAGGACAAGCAATGAATGACAATTTCGCCAGAGAAATCAATTATTTAAGAATATCAGTAACAGACCTCTGTAATTTGCGCTGCCGTTATTGTATGCCTGAAGAAGGAATAGACAATAAACTGAGCCACAAGAAAATATTGAGCCTGGAAGAGTATGCCCGGATCGTCAAAGTTGCAGCCCGAGCCGGGATACGCAAGGTCAGACTGACCGGCGGAGAACCTCTGGTAAGGAAAAACCTGATGCAGTTGGTCAGATATATTGCGCAGATACCGGAAATCGATGATATAGCTATTACTACCAATGGCATTTTGTTTCCCGGGGTCGCCCGGGAATTGAAAGAGGCCGGACTTAACCGTATCAATATCAGCCTCGACAGTTTGAAAGAGGAGCGGTATGGATATATTACCCGTATGGGGAGTTTGAGCCAGGCAAAATTGGCTGTTTTTAAAGCCCTGGAACTGGGACTTCATCCGGTAAAGATAAACACTGTGGTAATAAAGGGCTTTAATGACGATGAAATTATAGAATTTGCCAGATTGGCTCATGAGCATCCCCTGCATATACGCTTTATCGAGTTTATGCCCATTGGGGATCTGCTCTTTTGGAAAAAGGAGCGCTTGATGGACGCTGATACAATCAAAAGAATCATCGAAAAGGAATTCGGGCTGGAAATGGCATGTGATATTCAGGGGAATGGGCCGGCCACATATTATCAGACTGAAGGGGGAAAAGGGTCCATTGGGTTTATCAGCCCAATGAGCAATCACTTCTGCTCTTACTGCAACCGGATACGTATGACAGCAGACGGGATGCTGCGCGGATGTCTGTATGAAAAGCAGGAAATCGATCTGAAACCGGCACTGGCAACCGGCGATGAAGAGGAGATCCTGCGCCTGATCAACCAGGCAATCAAGAAAAAACCTGCCCGGCATCATATGAACGATGGCTGGGGCAGGGAAAATGAACGTAAAATGTATCAAATCGGAGGATGATATGGATTTTACGCATATCAATGAGCAGGGAAGGGCGCGGATGGTAGATGTAAGTGACAAAAGTGATACTGCAAGAATCGCTGTCGCCCAGGCCACGGTGAAAATGCTGCCCCAGACCTTGAAGCTTATAAAGACCGGAGGGATCGAGAAAGGTGATGTGCTGTCTGTAGCACAGGTTGCAGGAGTGATGGCGGCTAAAAAGACTTCTGACCTCATTCCCATGTGCCATCCTTTAATGATCACTTCGGTCGATATTCATTTTGCTTTCGACGACGAAAACGCACAGATCACCGTTGTGGCTTCCGTGAAGACTGCCGGAAAGACCGGAGTGGAAATGGAAGCCCTCACAGCTGCATCAGCCGCTGCTTTGACCATTTATGATATGGCCAAGGCTGTTGACCGCTGGATGATCATTAAAGAAATCAAGCTGTTGGAAAAAGCAGGCGGTAAAAGCGGACATGTTACAAGAAATGAGGGAGATCATGAATAAAGGCACTCTACATTCCATTTGTATCAGTCCTGAAAAAGGGCAGCTGGCCTTATTAAGAAAGGTGATCCAGTGGAGGTGTTATGATGTTTAAAACCGGAATTTTGATCATGAGTGACAAAGGTTCCCGGGGAGAAAGAGAAGATTTAAGCGGACCACAGATTCAATCCATGCTCGGAGATGACTTCAGCATGGATTATTATGAAATCATCCCGGATGAACAGGAACTTATTCAGGAAAAACTGGTTTTCCTGTGCGATGACCTGCAGTTGGATCTGGTGTTGACTTCGGGAGGCACAGGATTTTCCCGCCGGGATGTAACACCAGATGCTACATTGGCAGTCGTGGGAAAAACCGTCCCAGGGATTCCGGAAGCCATTCGTTATTATGGTCTGCAGAAAACACCCAAGGCCATGCTTTCCCGGGCTGCAGCGGGGATAAGGGGCAATACGCTTATTATTAACCTGCCGGGCAGTGTAAAAGGGGTGCGCGAGTCCCTGGAAGCAGTGTTTCCTGCTCTGGTCCATGGTCTGGAAATTTTGGCGGGCTCTGCCTCAGAATGCGGACAGGAATAAATAGATCATAAAAAATCGAGTTATTTAAAGGTATAAAAAGGAATCAGCAGGAGCATAATATAAATCGAAAATAAAGGGCAAATTTGACAGGTATTTTGATTTGAATACTTTTTAAATCTTGCCTAATATTATTACTAGTCGTTAGCACTCACTTATGACGAGTGCTAATAAAAATAAAATCTATAAGGGGGTATACCTTTGAAGATTCAACCATTAGCAGATCGTATCGTTATCAAAGTCGTCGAAGCTACAGAAGAGAAGACCAAGAGCGGGCTTTATGTACCCGATACTGCCAAAGAAAAACCCATGGAAGGTGAAGTTCTGGCTGTCGGACCGGGGGCACTCAATGACAAAGGTGAAAGAGTTCCTATGGATATAGCTGTCGGAGACAAAGTCATTTACTCCAAATACGGAGGAATGGAAGTTAAGATAGACGGTGAAGCCTACCTTATTTTATCAGAACGTGATATTCTGGCAAAATTCATTTAATGAAAGATTAAATAGAAGGAGGATACATAGATGATATCCAAAGAAATCAAATTCGGGGAAGAAGCCAGGCGTGCCTTGGAAAGAGGCGTTGATAAATTAGCCAATTCAGTTAAAATCACCTTGGGACCTAAAGGTAGAAATGTTGTATTAGATAGAAAATTCGGTTCTCCGACCATCACCAATGACGGGGTTACGATTGCCAGAGACATTGACCTGGAAGATCCCTGGGAAAACCTTGGCTGTCAGTTGGTGAAGGAAGTTGCTATAAAGACCAATGATGTAGCTGGCGATGGAACCACTACTGCAACCGTACTGGCTCAGGCTATGATCAAAGAAGGCCTGAAAAACGTTGCGGCGGGTGCCAATCCAATGATCATGAGAAAAGGGATCGATAAAGCGGTAGCTGCAGTTATCGGTGCCATCAAAGACCAAAGCCATCCGGTCGAATCCAAAGAAGCGATCGCTCAGGTAGCCTCTATTTCAGCCAATGATCCTGAAATCGGTAATATCATTGCGGATGCCATGGAAAGAGTAGGCAGAGACGGAGTTATAACGGTTGAAGAATCTCAGTCACTGGGAACTCAACTGGAAGTAGTTGAAGGTATGATGTTTGACCGTGGTTATATTTCCCATTATATGATCACTAATACTGAAAAAATGGAAGCAGTATTGGATGATCCTTATATTCTGATCAACGATAAAAAGATATCTTCGATTTCAGAAGTGCTGCCGGTATTGGAAAAAGTCGTGCAAACCGGCAAACCGTTACTGCTGATCGCTGAAGAAATCGAAGGCGAAGCACTGGCAACCTTGGTTTTAAATAAACTGAGAGGCACCTTTACTTGCGTAGCAGTTAAAGCTCCTGCTTTTGGCGAAAGAAGAAAAGCAATGTTGGAAGATATCGCTATTTTGACTAAAGGTCAGGTCGTATCTGAAGATCTGGGTATCAAAATGGAAAATGTGTCGCTTGAAATGCTGGGCAAAGCTCGCCAGGTAGTAGTTAAAAAAGAAGAAACTATCATTATTGACGGAGCCGGCAGTGAAGATGACGTCAAGGACAGAATTGCCAATATCAAGAGACAGCTGGAAGAAACTGATTCCGAGTATGACCGGGAAAAACTGCAGGAAAGAATGGCTAAATTAGCAGGCGGAGTTGCTGTCATACAAGTTGGCGCTGCTACTGAAACCGAATTAAAAGAGAAAAAACACCGCATGGAAGATGCTTTGGCTGCTACGAAGGCAGCAGTGGAGGAAGGAATTGTCTCCGGCGGCGGTGTTGCTTTGATCAATGTTATTAAAGCGGTGGATGCAGTTGAAGCGGAAGGGGATGAAATGACGGGTGTCAAATTAGTCAAGAAAGCCCTTGAAGAACCCCTGCGCCAGATCGCTAATAATGCCGGTGTAGAAGGATCAGTAGTCGTTGAAAAGGTAAAAGAAGCCGCGGATGGCGTTGGGTATAACGCTCTCAGCGGAGTATATGAAAATATGATCGATGCTGGTATTATAGACCCTGCCAAAGTTACCCGCTCCGCAGTACAAAATGCAGCCAGCATAGCCGCTATGGTTCTGACGACGGAAGCTGTGGTAACCGAATCTGCCAAAGAAGATGACATGAAGGGCATGGCCGGTATGGGCGGCGGAATGCCTCCGGGAATGATGTAAATAAATAAAAAGGTTATTTAAAAATCAGCCCTCAGGGGCTGTTTTTTTATGGCCTGAAATGTTAGCGGATGATTCAGATCATATATTTTGCCGAAAAAAAGGAGACCTGTAAGGTCTCCTTTTGGTTACTCTCGTTTTTTACAAGTCATAATAAAGTTCGAATTCCAGGGGATGGGGAATCTCACTGACCCGCCTTGCTTCTTTGCGCTTATTTTGGATCCAGACATCGATCAGGCGCTGTGGAAATACTCCGCCTTGCAGCAAGAAGTCATGATCTTTTTGCAGCGCATCCAGAGCTTCATCAAGAGATCTGGGCAGGCTCTTGATTTTTGCCTGCTCTTCTGGTGACAAGTTATAGAGATTTACATCATAGGGCCCAAAACCTTCTGCTGTCGGGTCAATATTGTTCTTAATCCCGTCCAGACCAGCCATCAAAATAGCAGCGAAAGCCAGATATGGGTTACAGGTGGCATCAGCGGAGCGGAATTCAAAACGGCGGTGCTTGGGGTTTTTGGCATAGGCTGGGATCCGTATCACTGCACTGCGGTTAGCCGTGGCAAAACACAGATTGACCGGCGCTTCATAACCGGGAACCAGCCTTTTGTATGAATTGGTGCTGGGATTGGTAAAAGCCAACACTGCCGGAGCATGTTTGAGAAGACCGCCGATAAAATTCAAGGCTATCTTGCTGAGTTCCGAATATCCATTTTTATCATAGAAAAGAGGCTCGCCGTCTTTGAACATATGCATGTGCACGTGCATACCATTGCCAGCTTCTCCAAAAAGCGGCTTGGGCATGAACGTAACGGTTTTCCCTTCCTGAAAAGCTAAATTCTTTATCAAATATTTGGCCAGCATGGTTCTGTCAGCCATTTCCCGTAAGGTTCCGAATTCTACTTCGATTTCTATCTGTCCAGGACCGCCCACTTCATGGTGATGATATTTGACCGGAATATTGTTTTCTTCCATCAAAAGACACATCCGGGCTCTTAGATCATAAAGAATATCCTGGGGCGGAGCGATATGGTAACCGCCTTTTAAAGGGATTTTATAACCGAGATTGGGATAGGTATCATCGCCGCTGTTCCAGACGGCCTGCTCGGTATCAATGGAATAACCGGTTTTGTTAGGAGAGATCTCGTAACTGATATGGTCAAAAACGTGAAATTCATATTCCGGGCCTAGTCTGATCTCATCAGCAATGCCGGTCTCTTGCATGAAGGCTTCTGCTTTTCTGGCGATCGTACGGGGATCTTGATCGAAGCGGAAGTTTTCTGGCTGAGCTATGACAAATACATCACCGATCATGCTTAAGGTAGCAACCTGTGTAAACGGGTCATAAACGGCGCTTTGTAAATCAGGGATAAAAACCATGTCACTGCTTTCTACTGGTGCGAAACCATAATTGGAGGCATCAAAGCCAATCCCGTAAACCAGTGTATCAGGAGTGAAACGTTGGACTGGAATGCTTAAGTGCCGCCACCTTCCTACCAGGTCGATGATTTTAAAGTCGATCATCTGGATCTCTTTTTCTTCACAAAACTGCACGAGTTCTTCATAGGAATTAAACACTTATCGATCAGCCTCCTTTACATAATAAATAACAACGGAATTATATCAAATCAGAAAAATATAGTAAAGCGAAAGGAGAGATATGTATAAAGTATACAATGCTTCATCAGGCTGGAATATAATGCTACCCGGCTTACAGTTATATATTTTAATTGATTTTAATATCAATGTATTACTTGAATTGAATCGTGCGGAGGGCAAGGCGTGAACAAGAAACGCTGGATCATATTTTCGATCATTTTTTTACTGCTGGCTGGCATATGGATGTCAGCGGAAAAGATGCATGAACTTTATGTAAAATCACAATTGGAGCCTCTGACCGAACTGAAAGAAGCAGTGAATAATATGCTGGCATTAAAATCATACCGATATGATATAAAGTCCGGCTTTACAGTTGAACAGCGGGAGGAGGTGATAAGCAACGTATCCGGCGAAAAAGAAGCTGGAAAAACTCATATAAAGGGGGAGATGGTAAACACAGAAATTGATATCTATTATATCGATCGTACCATCTATAATTACGATTCTTTATCTGATAAATGGCTGGTTATTGAAAGTAGTACCAACAGCTCTGAGGAATTATTGATTTCTGAGCTGAACCCTTTATCCAATTTCTCCTTTAAACAGGTTGATGCAGCAGAAAAAATTGGATTCGAAAAAGTAGATGGTAGGGAATGTCTGGTAGTAAAGTGTCAACCTGACATTGAGAGTAAACTGCTCGAAACCTTATGGCAAAACTTCGAATATCAGATGTGGATAGACTACCAGGACAGAATGGTGAGAAAAGCTGTATTATCAGCTGTTAACCAACGATCACCGAAAACGGTATTGAAAATTGAAGCTCATTTTTATGATTTCAATGAAAGGATATCAATCGACCCGCCTGATACAACGGTCAAGAAGAAATAGTGAGTTAAAAACGGGGCCTGAAAGGGCCCCTTAAATTTTTTCTGAATCCCTTTAATTGCTGTTTAAGTCACTTGTTGCTATAATCGTTTTGTCAGGAGGGATGACAGATGAATCTGCAAGAAGTAGATGTTTTGATCACCGCAGAAGAAATAAAAGCCAAAGTGCAGGAGTTGGGCCGGCAAATAGCCAACGAATACCGGGGCAGCAATCTTTTGATCGTGGGGATCCTAAAAGGAGCCTTTATATTTATGGCTGATTTGATCAGGGAAATCGATATCCCTTTGGAGATTGATTTTATGGATGTTTCCAGTTATGGAGCTTCTACCGTATCTTCCGGGGAAGTCAGGATCATCAAAGATCTGGATTATTCCATAAAAGATAAGAATATTTTGATTGTGGAAGACATTATCGATACCGGTTTAACGGTGAAGTATATAACTTCCATATTGTATAAACGGGAACCGGCCAGCATTAAAATCTGCTGTATGCTGGATAAGCCTTCCCGCCGTAAATCTGATATCAAGCCGGATTTTTGCGGATATACCATTGAAGATCGTTTTATCGTGGGCTATGGCTTGGACTATGCGGAAAAATACCGCGAATATCCGGCCATATGTGAACTGAAAGCATCAGTATATAATAAGCGGGAGGATGGCAATGAATAAAGAGCTGGTTTTAATACTTGATTTTGGCGGCAGCTTTAATCAGCTGATCGCCCGCCGGATCAGGGAATTATCAGTCTATTGCGAAATGGTACCTTACCATATTGCTTTGGAAGAGATCAAAGCGAAAAATCCCCGGGCGATCATCTTCTCGGGCGGACCGGTGGGAGCAGAAGCGGAACGGCCGATGTGCGACCCGGAGCTTTTTGATCTGGGGATCCCTATCCTGGCTGCCGGTTATGGCATGGAGCTCACAGCAAGGCACTTCGATCAAGCCGTTACCCCTGGAAAAGTCCAACAGGGGCTGGGAAAATTAAACGTGCTGGCGGAAGAAACTATATTTGCAGGCCTCCAAAGTGAAACGGCAGTTTATAATAACGGGGCTGCATCGTTAAATGATGTTCCAGCCGATTTTAAGGCTTTAGCTGTCGATAGTGAAGATCAAATCGCCGCCATCGGGCATACCAGCCAAAAGATATTCGGGATCCAATTCAGCCCTGAAGCAGGCGGTAATCCAGCCGGTGCCCAGGTATTAAAAAACTTCCTGTTTAAAATTGCCGGTCTCAAGGGAGATTGGGATCTGGATACCTTTATCAATGAGATGGTGCTGGATATAAAAAACCAGGTAGGCGATCAGAAGATCCTTTGCGCTTTAAGCGGCGGGGTGGATTCTTCCGTAGCTGCGACTCTGGTACATAAAGCGGTAGGAGACCAACTGGTATCTGTTTTTGTAGATACCGGACTTATGCGGAAAGGTGAACCGGAACAGGTGGTGGCCACTTTCCGCGATCAACTGAAGATGAATCTGATCTTTGTAGAAGCAGAACAACGCTTTTTAACCAAACTGGCCGGTGTCAGTGATCCGGAACAAAAACGCAGGATCATCGGCGAAGAATTTATCCGCCTATTTGAAGAAGAAGCCAAAAAACTGGGTGACATCAAGTTCCTGGTACAGGGAACCATATATCCGGATATCATCGAAAGCGGCACCAAGACCATGGGGGCAGTGAAAAGCCACCATAATGTAGGAGGACTGCCCAAAGACATGGATTTTACCCTGGTGGAACCTTTGCGCTTGCTGTTCAAGGACGAAGTCAGAATGATCGGGGAGAAACTGGGGATCGCTAAAGAGTTGGTATGGAGACAGCCATTTCCCGGACCGGGTTTAGGGGTAAGAGTCCTGGAAGAGGTAACCAAAGAAAAACTGGATATTTTAAGAGAAGCGGATTTTATTATCCGTGAGGAAATAAAAAAAGCTGGACTGGAAAGAAAGATATGGCAGGCCTTTGCGGTTTTACCACCGGTCAGAACGGTGGGGGTCAAACATGAAGCCAGGACCTATGCTTATCCGGTGATCATCCGTGCGGTCAACAGTGAAGATGCCATGACGGCGGAGGTGGTAAAATTGCCGCTGGAATTTCTTGAAATGGTGGCGTTAAGGATCATTAACGAAGTAGAAGGTATAAATCGCGTAGCCTATGATATAACGCCCAAACCGCCTGGTACCATTGAATGGGAATAAAGGGGACAAGAAATCTACAGCAGTGAAAGAAATGGGGGGATATAGTATGGAAAATTATCAATTCATCAAATGGGAATGGGTTGGTGACGGGATCGGGCTTTTGACCCTGAACCGTCCCCAGGCTTACAATGCGGTCAATGGCGAGATGCTTGACGAGCTGGAAGAATTCTGGCGGCTCCGGCTTTATGACATGGATACCCGAGTGATCCTCTTGCAGGGGGCAGGAGAAAAAGGCTTCTGTGCCGGCCTGGATATGAAATATACCATGGAAAACGCCAAACAAATGAGCGATCCGGCAGAGTTCTATAAATTCCAGGCTCGCCTGGGGCGCTTGAACCTGGCCATGCGCAGAGCACCGCAGCCTGTTATTGCCCTGGTACATGGCGCCGCAGCCGGAGAAGGATTCAGTTTTGCGCTGGCATCTGATATCCGCATCATATCTCCCGATGCGCGTTTCTGTGCAGCTTATATTAACATTGGTCTGGGAGGAGCCGATATGGCCTGCAGTTATCTGCTGCCGCGCCTGATCGGAGCCGGGAGAGCGTATGAAATCATGTACTTGGGCGAGTTTATATCGTCGCAGGAAGCAGTCGATTTGGGGCTGATATCCAGAGTGGTTGAAAGACCCGCCTTATATGATACCGGCCTTGAAATGGCTAAAAAAATGGCAGCGCGCAATCCATTAGCCTTAAGACTTACCAAAGAAGCGATCAATATGAATCTGGATGCCGGCGGCATGGAGCAAGCCCTGAATATGGAAGACCGCAATCAGGTTTTATTAGCCATGGCTTTCGGCCTCAAATCCACAGTCTAGGAACCATCAGTTAAGATTTTCTTTAGCGAACTTTCGATACGTCCGGAAGGTTGAGAGATATCCAGGTGGCCAACCAGGGTTTCCTGGGTTTCTCCATTCATTAGGACCAATACTTTTTTGTTCCTTTCGCTCCGTTAAACTGTTGGCGATCGGACCTATTGCCATAGCTTCTCCCAGGAATTTAAAAAACTTATGTTTCGGCCAGATTTTTAAAGGGTAATTTATAATACGAATCGAATATTTTATAAAGATAAATTTATTAGGATAGGAGGCAAGAGATGAGTTACGATACGTTAAAGGCGATAGGACCGCGGATAA
>CAZNPR010000022.1:0-25421 GCA_964574965.1 uncultured Syntrophomonas sp.
TGAAGAACAGACCAAAAAAGCGGTACTGGCCCTGCATAATAAGTTTAATTTAAATGAAACCGAGCAGAACTAGCTCACAACTTTGCCCATCTATTCTTGACTAAAACAGTCATGTGTAATACAATATTCTTTGCGTCGGGGTGTAGCTCAGTTTGGTATGAGCGCTACGTTGGGGACGTAGAGGCCGCTGGTTCAAATCCAGTCACTCCGACCATTAATAAAAAATACTTAGACCACTATATCTTCTGAAAAGAAAATACAGTGGTCTTTTTAATGATAAGGTCAATGTCTAACGTCTGTGTGAACCATGTCTACGATCAATCTGGCTAAAACCGCGCGGTCATCTTCATCACCGGACCGCCATAATTCCTGGAGCAGTCTTTGCTCTCTGTTTTCAGGATCCACCTTGTCCGCCAGAATATTACCGATCTTTAAGGCGATTTTGTCAATGTTTTTTTCGGACATTCCGACTGTTTCTGCCACCGATACGGTCTTGGCAAGAGCCTTTTTCCATTGTTCCCAATGGCTGAAAGTTTCAGATTGATTAAACTCCATTTCGCGATTCCTCCCTATAAGACTTACATTTATTATTCGCATAAACCAAATAAAGTATAAACCGCAAAGTTACCAAATCATTCCGGGCTATATTAAATTATATAAAGCATGCAAACAGGTTTAATGAGCATACCTGTTAATTTATAAGCTTGTGAAAATAGTTCGCTTTTAATCAAAATATTTACATGATATATTAGTTTTTAGGGGGGGTAATTATGGAAAGAGAAGTCATCATTATGAATAAGATCCTACGAACTGCATATGAGCTTAGAAGCAGTGTTTGGATCACGGCCCACACGATCAGGCACCATATCCAGGAAACTCTTAGTATCAGTGAGATAAAATATTATTTGGCTATTTTATGTGACAGAGATATGCTGAAAAGCAGCCAGGAGGCATGCGCTCATTTCTCACGCAAAACGATTCCCGGCCAAAGAAAAGCAGAGAAGATCCCTCATAAGTCCGACCTTTACAGAATAACGGAACGAGGGACCAAATATGTACAGGCAGGCTGCCAAAAAGATTCGAAACCCCTTGTGTTTACAAAATTAACGGCCAAAGTATGATCTATATGCGGATCTTTGCAGCGGCCGGTAAATGGTCAGAGGCAGGAGAATCTACAATGCAGTAATCACTGCATCGGCAGAAATGATTAACAAAAACATAGTCTATCCGGATTTGTGGATCATCAGCAGGATAAGTGTTGACCATAGGTCCGGTATTTTGTTTATAGGTATCCTGCAGCTTACCGGCTACATATTTGATTTCTTCGGCAGTATCGATGGCATTGAAATCACCACATAAAACAGTGGGATTATTTTTAATCATTACCTGCGGAAGGATCAGATCATGTAACTGTTTATAGCGTTCCTGGGCGTCCAGACCCAGATGGGTATTGAAGATGGTAAATTCTTTATCATCGATGATCATTTCAGCTTCCAAACAGGCCCGCTTTTCGCCAAGGGAAGGCAGCAGATGGTTTGTGTATCTGATGATGGGAAACTTACTTAAGATGGCATTTCCATAAGCACCGGTCTGGTAACGAATCGTGGTACCGAAAACATGCTCCATCCCGAGGCTTTTGGCGAGAAAACCGGCTTGATCGATGAAATTGCTGCGGGGACGCAGATGATCCACTTCCTGTAAACCAATAACATCTGGATCGATCTGCGCCAAAATCGAAGCGGTCGCTTCTATATCAAGCACATCCGCAATATTTGAACCATGCCTTATATTATAAGTAACGGTAAGAATCTCAGCTATGGTAAAAAACCTCACCTAAAAAATTTCTAATGTAAATTCTTTACTATGATTCCCAGGCTTCGTAACTCCTGCACCAGCAACTGCTCATCTTCCCAGAGATCGGAAGTAATATTGATCAAAGGGAGGGCTGCTGCCTGGGCAGTGCTTTTGATAAACCGGTCAGAGATCTGCTTCTTCCTGGCATCGGTATCATTATCAGCTAAGACGATCAATACCGGCTTAAAATTTGGCAGTTCACAAACCAGCAATTCTACAGTTTTCTCTTTTAAACGATTTTGATATTCCTGCCTTTTGTCAGCATCCGGTGCCACATAAAATATTTCTGACATGTGCAGTTTCGGAATAGCAATGAAGTTACTGCCTTCAAGGAGTTGGTCGAATAAATTATAAAGGCCTAATTCCTTCGCTGATAAAATATTGTCCCGTTTACGAAAAGGCAAGTTGTCCAGTGACACCCATGCCTCACTAAGGTCAATAATATCTCCTTTGCGGACTTTCTTTTCTTTTTTTGGCTGAGGCCCATTGGAACGATTAGCAGTCTGTTCCTTGTAACTGTCATAGGCTAATTTGCCGATGATCAGAAAAATGACAATGAAAACTGCTTGCAGCAATACAATACCTCCTTGTCGACTTAATTATCTTAATCAATTGTTTTTATATAATTTATGGTATATTCTATTTTACAATAAAAAAAGCAAAAGCACACTCATGTCTATAGCTGTTATTATATTATAGTATCAAACCGACCATCCATTTAAGTTTGAGGAGGAATTACTTTGTATTATCAGAGCAGCAGAGGGCAAAGCACTGCAGTTAAAGCTGCGGAAGCCATTGTTATGGGGATCGCCCCTGATGGCGGGCTGTTTGTCCCTGACTTCATTCCCCGGCTAAAAAAAGATTTTATGACCGCCATGAGCCAGATGACTTATCAGCAAAGAGCTGAAGCGATCCTGACCCTATATCTGACTGATTTCACTTCAAATGAAATAGATACCTGTGTTAAGAAGGCCTACAATGCAGAAAAGTTTGATCATTCCTGTATTGCGCCGCTGGTCAAAGTGGAGGACGGCTTTTTCGCGCTGGAGCTTTGGCATGGACCCACCAGTGCTTTTAAAGATATGGCTTTGCAGCTGCTGCCCCATTTAATGACCATCAGTGCAGCCAAAAACCAGGAAAAACAGGAAATCGTTATTCTGGTAGCCACGTCAGGGGATACCGGCAAAGCTGCCCTGGCAGGGTTTAAGGATGTGCCGGGAACCAGGATCGTGGTTTTCTATCCCCGGGACGGAGTAAGCAAAGTGCAGCAGCGGCAGATGACGACTCAGGAAGGGAATAATGTATATGTAGCAGCGGTGATTGGAAATTTTGATGATGCCCAGAGCGGAGTCAAAAAAATATTTGCCGACCAGGCTTTCAATGGGAAGCTGGATGATCACAATATGAAGCTCAGTTCCGCTAATTCCATCAACTGGGGGAGACTGGTCCCGCAAATCGTATATTATGTATCGGCTTATCTGGATCTGGTTGTCGGCCAACATATCAACGCCGGAGATAAAATCAATATCGTCGTACCAACCGGCAATTTCGGTAATATATTGGCTGCCTATTATGCCAGCTTGATGGGCGTTCCGGTTCAAAAACTGATTTGTGCCTCCAATGCCAATAATGTACTGACTGACTTTATCCAAACAGGGACCTATGACCGCAACCGGCAGTTTGCCAAAACCATTTCACCTTCCATGGATATTCTGATCTCCTCCAATCTGGAGCGGCTGCTATATGAAATGACCGGACACGATCATGGGCGTATCTGCCAGTGGATGGAAAACCTGCAGCAGCAGGGAAAATACGATGTCGATGAGGAGACCTGGCAAAAGATCCGGGATAAATTCTGGGCAGGCTATTGCAGTGATGATGAAACCCGGGCTACGATCAAATCAGTCTGGGAGCAGAAGCAGTATTTATTGGATCCCCATACAGCTGTAGCCGTGAATGTGTGGGACAAATACCGGCAGGTTACCGGGGATGAGACAGCTACAGTCATCGCCTCAACCGCCAGCCCTTTTAAGTTCGGGCAGAGCGTTGCGGAAGCTCTGTTTGCCATAGGTGATGGTGACGAGTTTGAACTATTACAAAAGTTAGCAGACTTAACCGGCAAGGATATACCGGCAGCCATTAAAGAACTGAAGACAAAAGAAATCAGGCATAATACGGAATGCTCCGGTGAAAATATGCCTGAAACGCTGATGTCTTTGCTGCAGTTGCCGGACTGATATAATGCCGGGGAGTTTTAAAAGCGGATAAAATAATCCATTAAGGTGTGTCCCGGTGTAATAAAGGGCCCAAGTTCAGCATGGCGTTCGTCAAAAACACCGGCACCGTCTGTAATTATGCGGCGGGAATCATAGATCATAAATGGCACCGGGTCGCTGCTGTGGGTCCTGATCGACAGCGGGCTGGGATGGTCCGGTAAAACCATAATTTTTATCTCAGGGAAACGATCCATCGCAGCCATAATGGTACTGATCACCTGGCTGTCGATTTGTTCAATACTCCAGATTTTACTTTGCAAACTCCCCTGGTGACTCGATTCATCAGGGGATTCTATATGCACGAATACAAAATCCTTCCCCGATTCCAGTTCTTTGATGCCCGCCTCGGCCTTGCCCTTGAAGTTGGTTTTAACGCTGCCGGTGGCACCTGATACAGGAACCGGAGTAAGACCGGCGCTTATTCCCAGACCTTTGACCAGGTCCACTGCACATACCACGGAGCCCGCCAGAGAGTATTTTTCTGTAAAGCTTGGCAAAGTGGGTTTTCTGCCTTCTCCCCAAAGCCATATGGAAGTTGCCGGTCTATGCCCGGAAGCGGTCAAAGACTGGTTGATCGGATGATCCTTTAATATAGCAGCGCTTCTTTCCATTAAATAAAGCAAGGCTCCGCCATGCTCGCCCTGAGGGAGAAAGGTCTTGATTTTTTGTTCGGAAATGTCATGAGGAGGCGTTAGAATAACTTTTTTGTTATGACCGCCTTTCCATACCAACAGGTGGCGATAGCTGATGCCCGGATAAAAAGTGAATTGTTCATCTCCAAGTTCTGCCTGGATAGCAGCGATCAACTGCTGGGCAGCCTCAGTAGAGATTTCATCAGCACTGTAGTCCAGCATGGTTTTGGCCGTGTAATCATCTTCTGCTGATAAAGTCACCAGATTGCAGCGTATGGCCAGATCTTCCTCCGCGAGATCAACCCCTAGACTTACAGCTTCCAGGGGAGAGCGCCCCGTATAATAAAGGGCCGGGTCATAACCTAAAACAGATAAGTTGGCTACATCGCTGCCCGGCAGGAATCCTGGCGGGATGGTTGCTGCTTTGCCGATTACAGAACACTTGGCCATTTTGTCCATAAAGGGTGTGTCAGCATATTGCAGCGGAGTCAGGCCGCCTAATTCTGCGATCGGGTAGTCGGCCATTCCGTCGGTTAAAATCACTAAATACTTCATGATACCTGCTTCCTGTTAATTATTTTCCGCCCTTGAAGGGGAATCTTCTGTTGATTCTTCCTGCTGCATATTAAACATTAATAATAGTAAGGGAATGACCAGATAGATACAAGTGGTTGAAGTGGCTACAATTCCGGAATCATTGATAATCAGGGCGATGACTGCACCGGTGATCAAACCAGCGAAACCTTTGATCAGAACCGGCCTCTCCTGCAACAACTGCCTTAATGCTCCCACCGGTCGGAATACCAGCAGCGATAATACCAGGAACATGACTAGAAATACCCGGCTCCAGATGGTGTAACGGATCAGTTTGATATTCATGCTGGCTTTACGGAGCAAAATCGCCCAGAGTTCCTCAGAGCCGCCCTGAATCACCTGATTGAATGCCCGGCCCAGATGCGACTGCATTTCGACAGGTTTATGGAGCTCATAACCGATCAAGCCGGCGGATGCGGCAATAATTACACCAAACACAGCTGCCACAAGCCCCCAGTGCATTTTGAGATTGGACAACAAAAACAAAGTCACGGCAAAAGCTGCCGGGGCTGTGATCAGCCCATCCGATTGGGCTCCCAGACCAGGATTGCCGATGATAAAGCAAAGAAACAGGAAAAAGACAGTCAGCGCAGCCAAAACTGGCCGGTAAGGATATTTCTCAAAAAATGCTGATGCAGTTATGATCGCCGAGCCCAGCATGATGCCCAGGTATTCGTTGCCGATACCGTAATATCTGGCCCCAACCATCGGATCATAACCAAGCACCGAACTTTGAACAAGAGCAGTACCCGTTAAAGTGTCTATGATCAGGACGATCAAAGTTACGGCGCTGATAGCGACAAAGGCATGAAACATATTCCCTTTGAAGAGTTTGGCAGCCAGGTACGTTATCAGTATAACCAGCAGAATTGCGCTGAGGATATAGAAAATATCCTGCGCCAGCGGGAGCTTGCCCAGAAATAAAAACACCAATGGCACTGTGACCAGTGATAACACCAGGGGTTCTGCTGCCTTGCGCATGGGTTTGATCCAGAAGATCGCAAATACCGCCAAAAGTATAAAGACGATCTGCATGACGACATAAGATTTTACCAGGATCGTCCTCAAACGGGTAGTCGTGCTGGCCGAATCAGCTATACCCATGGCCGTTTCAAGAGTATCGCCCTCAAAAGCAACTGCCCTGACCGGCACGCCGATCATGGAATGCAGTTCATCTTCGATGCCGAAAAAGTCCAGGACGGTAGGGGCAATATCTGTACTGGCTACAATAAAATCACGCCGGGTAGAGCCGGAACTGAGAGAACCGGACGATATATTTTTTCCGTAGGCAACGATGGGCAGGAAACTGTCCTTCAGTGCCAGCTGCTCAGTGGAAGGGGAAACGGGAAATAACAAAACCAGATCACGTTCAGGATCGACTCCGCTTAAAACCTGTCCTGCCATTTGGTCAATCTGGCGAAGACACGTGGACTTTTCTTCAGCATATATAGAAGGAAACGCTGGAATAGATTTTTCCAGACGGGCTAAATCCGATAATTCGAGGATGATCAGATCCGCAGAAGCTTTAGCTGCCGGCAGCTTTTCCAGTAAATACGAATAATTGGTCCCCTGGTTGATGAAACGGTCAGGCAGATAAGTGAGCGTATTCGGGCCCACATCACCGAATGCGATCCGGCCAGCAGCATCCATGCCTATTGCTGCACCGATTTTTAATGGAATACCATCATAGTCGCTGTTGCCCAGAACCGCTGTTTTGAGCTTGTTGAGGCGCAGGTTTTCCCCTAAAGCACCGGGGACCGTAGTCACATTCTCTTCGCTTAAACCCATTGCGATTTCGGGAAGATTTACAAAAAGCACCGCACTGCTGCCTGGCTCATACCCGGTAAGGGAAGTGTATAACTGAGCGGCTGTTTTCCCTTGTGCAGAAATAGGTTCGCCATGGTTATAGGCTATAATTCCGTTGTTATAAGCCCGGGCAATATTGCCGGAGCCAATGGTCAGGCTGCTGTCCATGTTATTCTGGCCCCTTAAAGTACGGCTGGTAGCCAGGCCTAAACCGCCGTTTTTGATCATTTTGTATATGTTGGGAGTAACTTCGGGAGAAATATCATGAATGGACAATTTGTCAACTAAAATAATATAAGCTTTGTTTGGTTCAACAGTTTGATCGTTCTCTGCATAACTGCCGGCAGGAAATAAGAGCAGCAGCAGGAAAGCCAGCATAATAGAGTATAGGCTAGACTTTGAGCGGGGCTTGCAAGATTTAACCATTTGTTGAACATAGTAAATGATCATGCTGATTTCTCCATACAATTAATTCGAAAAAACCAAGTTTACCTGTAGTTTGTATCATCAACTTACAGTCAATCTTATAATAATTTAAAGTAAAAGTCAGTAAAAGATTTAGATATGAGTGATAATATAAATATAATTTCTATGATCCAAAAATTTTGTCCGAGGAAGTAAGTGTGAATTTTTAAATGAAAGGAAGCTGCTTATGAAATACGAAATTTATGATTTAGCGGTCTTAGGCTGCGGACCGGCAGGATTATCTGCTGCGGTCAATGCTTCTATCCGTAATAAAACGGTCATCGTCATTGGTTCGGATTATTGCAGCCCGCCATTGCACAAAGCGCAAAAAATCGATAATTATTTAGGCTTTCCCGGGATAAGCGGAGCAGATCTGCTGGGGAAATTTATGGATCATTTCCGTACCACGGGGATCGAATTGATCAGCAGCAAAGCACAGGTGATCAATGAAATGGAAGGGACGTACAGTATCCTGGTCCAGGAAGAAGTCATTCAGGCGCGCAGCATCGTCATTTCGATCGGGATCCCTTATCGTCCCACTTTCCCCAACGAAGAGGAATTTCTGGGCAAAGGATTCGGCTATTGTGCCACCTGTGACGGCCCTCTATATAAAGGTAATGACGTGATCATTGTGGCACACAGCAATGAAGGAGAACCCGAAGCGAATTTCATGGCGGAAATATGCAATAAAATCTATTATGTACCGCTATACAAAAATCCGGGCAAGCTGGATGCGAAAATCGAGGTCATCGACAAAAAACCAGTGGAACTCATCACCAGTCAATTCGTTGAAGGGATCAGAATGCAGGATGGTACGGAGATAAAGGCAGAAGGAGTATTTGTGCTGGGAGGGGAAACCGCTCCCGATCGGCTGATCCCAGGCCTGGAGATTGAAGAAAACCATATTAAGGTGAACCGCCAGCAGGAAACCAGCCTGGCCGGGGTGTTTGCTGCCGGAGACTGCACCGGTCAGCCATACCAGGTGGCCAAATCTGTCGGGGAAGGCTTGGTCGCGGGGTTAAATGCCAGTAAGTATGTTTCCCGGCTTACCAGAAAATAAGGTCGATCAACTGGGTCATAGGGCCGCAGGGCAGGAGCAGAGGCAGGAACGATTAAGATATAAATAGATTTTAATCTGTTGACTAATTTTTAAGCTGATGCTATAATAAATTTCGTTGCGGAGCCGTGGTGTAGCGGTTAACATGCCGGCCTGTCACGCCGGAGATCGAGGGTTCAAATCCCTTCGGCTTCGCCATATTTATGTTCTTCATTAACATAAGAAAGTCAGCCTCGGTAGCTCAGTCGGTAGAGCAGCGGACTGAAAATCCGCGTGTCGGTGGTTCAAGTCCGCCCCGAGGCACCATATCATCAGCGGAAGTGGCTCAGTGGTAGAGCATCGCCTTGCCAAGGCGAGGGTCGCGAGTTCGAATCTCGTCTTCCGCTCCATTATTTTTTCTGCGAACGTACGTTAGCGCATAACTGTAGTCCTCGAAGAGGGCTTATTATTTTTTCTGTCGGTAAAAGGAGCAAACCTCCATGTGCTCGAATCTTTTCCTCCTGATTTTTCAGGTTGGTGCTATATGAGCGCTTTTTATTTGCTTGCAAAATAAAAAGAAGGTTGATATAATAATTTGTGCGCGTTGACGCAATACCCAATAACTTGGGAATTAGGGCGGGTGGCGAAGAGGCTAACGCTGTGGTCTGCAAAATCACCATTCACCGGTTCAAATCCGGTCCCGCCCTCCATAATGATATATATGCCCGGGTGGCGGAATAGGCAGACGCACGGGACTTAAAATCCCGCGGTGGCAACACCATACCGGTTCGACCCCGGTCTCGGGCACCATATATAATAGAATTACCGAAGGTTTAAGCCTTCGGTATTTTTGTTTTTGCGGGAATTAATATTTAAATGGAAACCTTATCTGGTGACAAAGTATACAGCACAATGAGTATAAACGGCAAATATGCAAAATTCCACGCATTTATTTAAGCAGAAATAAGACTTTGGTCATAAGCTCTGCTTCCGGAACTTCAGCCGGGGAATTGTAATAGTATTCATAGACTACCCCGGTGGGTTCCTCTTTTTGCTCAGACAGCCAAAGATTGATAGCTTCATAACCAGCGGACATATCCTGGTAGGGTCCGATGTGAGTGAAGGTTGCTGCTCTAACGGCCGGCATCCTGGCGTTGGTAATAATGCCCTGACCGGGTAATTCTTTGGCCACCGGGAAACCCATTTCTACATCCAGGTTTTCCATATCCAGATTATAGTAAGCGACAAAAGGAACGCCTGCTGGCTGTTCGCCCAATTGATTAAGGTAAGTTGCGATCTGGTGATATGCCTGGCCGATTTCCTGGGGCAGGTCTTTTACGGAAGTGACTTTGCGGATGACAAGTAATGGTTCCGGAACCAATTCGATGATTTCGAATTTTATGTTCATTAAAATTGCCTCCTTTCATAACATAATACTATCATGAAAGTTTTGGCGGGAACAACTTTAGCTAATTGCATAGAAACCGGCCAGGAAGCAAAAATATACTTAAATAGAAGTTCGGAGGCATAAATAATGAAGAAAGAAAACAATGAAAACATCAAGTTAGATCAATTGATGGATGAAGAAGAATTCATGGATATTCAAACCGGCACGGTTATGAGCCGAAGTGAATTTAACGCCAGAATAAAAGACGGGCAATATCCTGGATACTACGTGGGCGTACACCATCCTGGCAAATTAACGGATAACGATATAGACGGATAAGCCTGGATATGCTACTCATTGGCAATCATACTGAATTCTTGCTCCGGGGAATCCTTGCTGTGGGAAGACACGGCCAGATACAGGCTGATCAGAACCAGGACGGCGCCCGCTGCCTCCAAAAGGGAAAGGACTTCATTCAACAGAAGCATAGCCAGGATCACTGTTAAAACCGGTTCCAGACTGCTGATCAGGGAAGCTCGGGTGGCACCGATCAGTTTCATACCTTTTAAGTAAAAAGAAATTGAAAGCACGGTATTGAACAAAGCCATTGTTAAACAAATCAAAACCTGCGGCCAGGTCAAGGATGTGATAAAATGCATGTCGCGGAAAAATATCAGCGGAACGATCAGGGCTCCGGTCAAAGTGAAAGTGGCGGTCAAAGCAATGGGCGATGCCTGAGCCACATTGGACTGGCCCAGGAGTGCAAAGCAGGCATAACAAATGCTGCTGATCATGGCCAGCATTAACCCAAATGGTGCAATGGTGACGGAAGCGCTGAATATTCCTGAGACCAAGATGATGCCCATCAAGGCTAAAAACAATCCTGCGGCTAGTTTTACGTTTATTTTTTCTTTGTAAATTAAAATTGCCAGGACAGCGACGATGATCGGATGGGTAAAGAAGATGATGCTGCCGGTGCTGGCCGCAATAGACTGTAAAGCATAGAAATATGAAACCGAGCCGGCAACCAAAAATAACCCCTGCACGATGACCTTCAGCGAAGGAATAATGACCGTTTCTTTTTTATAGGATTTGAGGTAAATGAACAATAGGATAAAGGCAAACAAATAACGGTAGAAAATAGCCGAACTGGGAGATAAACCATTTTGAAAAGCCAGTTTGGTCAAGATCGGCAAGGTAGCGTACATAAATGCGGAGATAAAAACAAAAATTGAGCCTTTCACCGAATCAGATAATTTGAGCTGCATAACAAAACCTTTCTTCCTAATGCCCTTTAATAATGTAAGCTTTCCATAGTCATAAAATCTATTCTACTCTATTTCATCCAATATTAGAAAAATTTAAATCTTCAAAAAAGTGATTATCTATTTTAGGCAAATGGTTAATCGAGTATTATTATAATAGTGATCAAAGGTGGAGGGGGTTGTGGTTATGGAGTTGTTATCCCTGGAGAATTTCCGCTTTATAGACCGTAACAAAGCTGGAGCCAATGCTTTTCTGGACTACAACGGACGGAAAATCCATGCGGAATTTAATTTTTATCTGCAGGGCAGCCATTGTCTCGGCATAAGATTAGGCCGGCATGACAAAGAAGTTGAAACCGAGCTGTTGGAAGCATTTATCCGCGAAAACCTTACCGGGATGAAAAAGATGGTGGAGCCGGATATCAGCAGGATCCGGCAGGAGCGTTTGGATAAAATGATGCAGGCAAGCCAGGAGATATAAATTACGCTGGCAGATCGTTTTATGGGTATTGCCAAAGTGGGGCAGGCATGCTATATTTTATTTCCAATGAGGGCGGGGATATATTTTATCGGTTAATCCACATATAATCAGGGCGGAATGAGTACAATTTAATGATATAAATTGATTCCGGTGTGGTTAAATGTATTATAGGTTTGCGAGAAGGGTTTTGTACTACTAGTTGCGGAGGTGATCGTATGGAAAAGAGATGGGGGAAAGGCGAACCAGTAAATTTATCTGACTTGTTGAGAATTACTCCGGTAGCCAATGAAGTAATGTCAATAGCAGAAGAACTGGAACTGAGTGCAGCCGATATATTATGGATAGCATCTCAGATCATCGAAAATCATGAGGAAGCCAATTACAGCAAAATAAATTCCAAGCTGTTCAAAGAAGGCGAACAGGAACTGGAAGAGGACTGGGAAGATATCGATCTGGAAACCATCGAAGATGAAATAGATCAGGCTGTGTATATGGTCAATGTGAAAATAACCAGCGGGGGCAGATTTCCAGAAGTAGGTTTTAAAGCAGGAATCAATGACAAGGAAGATATCAGTTATTTCTTCGAAATGATCATGGAGATGCTGGATAAATTAGAGTAAAAACAGACGCTCATCTACTTTCAAAAACAAAAAGAGATATGGCCTTAGCCATATCTCTTTTATTTCTTGCGTTTTATTTCTTTTGAGGTGCTTCTTTTAACAAATCAGAGACAAAGACAAATTCATAGCCTTGCGCTTTTAAATTTTTAATAATGGTTGGCAGTGCTTCGGCAGTTTGCTTGCAGGTATCTGAAGCATGCATCAGGATAATATCTCCTGGATGGGCCCGGGTGCTGACTCTTTCAATAATCGTGTTGACGCCGGGATTCATCCAGTCAAGACTGTCGGTGCTCCACTGGATAGCCTGGTAATTGACTTCCCTGGTGGCTTCGATGACCTGATCATTGTAATCCCCATTGGGGGTGCGGATCAGATTCGCATCGACCCCGGTTACTTCTTTTATATTTTTATGTGCTTTCATGATTTCATCTTTGATTTCCGTTTTGCTTAAATTGCTGAGATTTATATGACGATAGCCATGGCTGCCGATCTCATGGCCATCAGCTTTGATCTGTTGAGCAATTTCCGGATACTGTTTGACCCAGGGCCCGGACAGGAAAAATGTGCATTTCACGTTATTTTCCTTGAGGATCTCGATGACGGGCATAGGGGTTTTGTTTCCCCAACTGATGTCAAAAGTCAAGGCAACGATTTTCTTGTCCGTTTTTATTTCATAAATAGGCTTTTGCTTCCCGTAAGCCTGAACGTATACAACGCTGCTTACCAAGATCACGAGTGCTGCAAGACCGATCAATATCAGTCTGGCTTTGTCAGGAATTTGGTAAAACCCAAAAAATTTAGGCATAGTTACCCCACCTTATTAGAAATATTTTTACCATTCTATTAAGGAAATTTTTGCTTTATGCCTGAATTCCAAGTGCCTTTTAAGGGTTTAAAGAGCATTGTTGTGTCGGGTAAAAGCTGATCACAGATAAATTATTTGATCAATGTGCTATTGATTTTACCGAGGGATTTATATATACTCTTTTATAGACTGGGCCGTTAACTCAGCGGGAGAGTGCTTCCCTGACGCGGAAGAAGCCATAGGTTCGAATCCTATACGGCCCACCATATTAAGCAAGTAATATCGGGTTTTTAAAGCCCGGTATTTTAATTTTATTCAAAGTTAAAGGTCTTGCCGCATAAAATTATATGACCAGGAATATCTGTACTGTTCTGTCAACAAGCAGTATCCTGCCCAGTTTCTTACCGAAAGATCAATATTTCTCTTTGCCTGCGAATTGAATAATGAAAATCAGCCAAACATATAATAAATTAACTTTTTATATGGGAGGCCGATTATGATTTATGAATTCAAAATAGCTATGGCCCATGACGATAATGGGTTTTTAAGTGATTTTGAAGACAGGCTGCGGTGGATCAGAGAAAAAGGGTATCATTTTTATTCAAATGTTGAAAGTGACAGGGATTTGGATATTGATCATATTTCCTTGATTTTAAAAGGTGAAAAGGCTGATAATTTATTCCGGCCTGAAGATATTGTGCATATCTTTAAGCATCAGATGTCTGAGGTACTGGCAGAATATATCATACGGAACTGGCAGTCCAAGCTGCTGTGGAGGGAAATAAACAAGACCTGCCGGGCATTGAATGCAACTGATAAAAATATCGTGTTTTCGAAAGCCAATAATTTTTTAAAAAAATGTAATGATAATGAAAGTCTGAATATGTTAATCAATTTCGGCCGAAAAAACCGCATGGCGCATAAATTATTTGAACATATCAATAGCAATGACAATTTGGTGATCGAAGGGTTTATTAACTTCTGCGTCAAAGAATATAACCGGGAGATCAGGTTTGCAGTAGAACTTGCCCGTGAGGAATTGCGCAATGAAAAAGAGTATAATGATTTTGTAAATTTGCTGCGCTATTTTGTAGATACTCAGGTCCCTAAACTATTTGAGATCAACTTGATGATGTATGATAACGGGCTGTTTTATCTCTGGGACGGGGAAGGAGTAGAAATCGAAGAAAATTATTTGAATTATTATTTTGAAGATATGTATATGGATGAAATCAGCCTGGATGATGTGCTTATCAGCATACTGATCACCATTGCGCCCCGCCGCATCGTTCTGCATAATGCCAGGGAAATGCCTGCCAGTGAGTCGGTGGAGATGATAAAAAAAGTATTTAAAGAAAAGATCAGTACCTGCGAAGGCTGCGAAAGATGCATGAAAGTCATGGCCGAAAAAGGGCTGCACAAATAGGATCGCACAAAGTTAGGCGTGTTTTAAATCCGGGCCAGGACCCGGATTTTTTATTTTTATCTATATTATTTGAAGATTTGCCTTTATTATATTTTTTAAGTATATTTTAAAAGGTGATAAAATGAACTATCAATTGATGGCATTGCCTATTATTAGTGCTTTCATAGGTTATATAACCAACGTGGTTGCGATCAGGCTGCTTTTCTGGCCCAAACGCCCTGTAAATCTCGGCTTATTTTCAGTTCAGGGTGTTTTACCCAAGAGACAGACACAGATCGCCAGCAGCGTTGGACAACTGGTTGAACAGGAACTTCTGTCACTGGATGAATTATTTGATAAAATAAATACACCGGAGATCAGAGAAGCGCTGACCGATAAAATCGGCGGGATATTAAAAGACAGGCTCAGTGAACTGCTGCCTCGGATCGTACCGGTCAAGGTCAGCAAATTGATCGGTGATTTGCTGGAAAAGGTACTGCGCCAGGAAGCGGCTAATATTATCAGACAAAGTATGGAAGCCGGAAGTGAGTACTTAAATCAGGAAATCAACATCCAGCAAATCGTTGAAGATAAGATAAATGCGTTTGATTTGGATGAGCTGGAAAAAATGATCCGTGGTGTTACTTCCAGTGAATTGACCTTTATTGAGGTTTTAGGTGGTGTATTAGGATTTATCATTGGATTGCTTCAAGTAGCGATAATGCTGATATTTCCTATGATATAAAATTACATAAGGAGGACATTAAATAATGGTATTAATTCATTTACCAGACGGCAGTCAAAAGGAATATCAGCCAGGAACCAGTGTAAGAGAAATTGCCGAAAATGTGAACAAAAAGCTGGCCCGCAAAGCTGTTACTGCGGTTTTTAATGATAAATTGGCGGATTGGAATGAACAAGTCACAGAAGATGGCTCTTTAAGAATATTGGATTTCGATGATGAGGCTGGCAAAAATGTATACCGGCATTCTTCTTCCCATGTCATGGCCCAGGCGGTCAAAAAACTCTGGCCTGATACCAAGCTTGCCATTGGGCCTGCTATAGACAAAGGCTTTTACTATGATTTTGAAAGTGAGCATATTTTTACCCCGGAAGATTTTGCCCTGATCGAAAAGGAAATGGAAAACATCATTAAGGCGGATCACCCCATTGTAAAAAAAGTTTTCGACCGGGAAGAGGCCATCCAATTCTTTTCTGATCGGGACGAAGCATATAAAGTTGAGCTGATCAAAGACCTGCCTGAAGATGCTGTGATCAGTGTTTATGAACAGGGGGAATTTGCTGATTTATGTGCCGGCCCGCATGTTCCTTCCACCGGGAAATTAAAGAATATTAAACTGATGAGCCTGGCTGGGGCATATTGGCGGGGCAATGAAAACAATCCAATGCTGCAGCGGATCTATGCTACTTCTTTCCCGGAAAAGGCCATGCTGGACGATTACCTGCATAAATTGGAAGAAGCCAAAAAACGCGATCATCGCCGTCTGGGCAAAGAACTGGGATTATTCGTGGTCCTGGATGAAGGGCCTGGGTTTCCTTTCTTTATGCCCAAGGGAATGATATTAAGAAACGAGCTGGAAAGCTTCTGGCGGGAAGAACACCGTAAAGCCGGATACCAGGAAATCAAGACCCCCATCATTCTTGAACGGGAATTATGGGAAAGATCAGGACACTGGGATCATTATAAAGAGAATATGTATTTCACCGTTATTGATGAGAAGGACTTTTCGGTTAAACCAATGAACTGCCCGGGCAGTATGCTGGTGTATAAGCAAAACCTGCACAGCTATAAGGAATTCCCGCTAAGAATTGGGGAACTGGGATTGGTTCACCGGCACGAGATGTCCGGTGTATTACACGGACTCATGAGAGTACGGGCGTTTACCCAGGATGATGCGCATATTTTTATGCTGCCGGAACAAATCATTGATGAGATCAAAGGGGTCATCAATCTGGTCGATCATTTCTACAGCTTGTTTGGTTTCCCTTATCATGTCGAATTATCCACCCGGCCGGAGAATGCCATGGGTTCCGATGAAGATTGGGAAAGGGCTACCGAGGCGCTGCGCCAGGCTTTAGATGAAAAAGGTATCGATTATAAAGTCAATGAAGGCGACGGTGCTTTCTACGGACCCAAAATCGATTTTCATCTGCATGATGCCCTGGACAGGACCTGGCAATGTGGAACCATTCAGTTGGATTTTCAGATGCCGGAAAAATTTGATCTGACCTATATCGGTGAAGACGGAGAAAAACATCGTCCGGTCATGATCCACCGGGTCATTTATGGCAGTATCGAGAGATTTATCGGCATCTTGACCGAACATACCGCCGGCGCATTTCCTGCCTGGCTGGCGCCGGTTCAGGTCAGGATTTTGCCCATTACTGACCGCCAACATGATTATGCCCGGCAGGTGACAGAAGAATTAGAAAAGGCCGGTTTCAGGGCTGAAGCTGACTATCGCAGTGAAAAGATCGGTTATAAGATCAGGGAAGGCCAAATGCAAAAAATCCCCTACCAATTGATCATCGGTGACAAAGAGATAGAAGAACAAGGGGTGGCAGTCAGACACAGGAAAGACGGAGATAAAGGTTTTATGAGCCTGAATGATTTTATCTTGCTGCTGGATCAGGAAGTAAAAACGAGAACCTTATAGCCAAAAGTTCCAAAGCAGTATTTATAAAACCATTGCTTAGGGAAAGGATTTATGCTATACTACCCTAGTAATTAAGCAGAAGCTTGACTTCTCACCTTACTACTGCGGTTCGTAAGGTATTCAGTAACTAAAATTAAAGGGCAGTCAGACTGTCGATAGTTATTGATTTTGAAGCGAGTTGATGCAACTCGCTTTTATTTTATTTAGGAGGTGGACTTCTTATCAGCAAGGATTGGAGAGTTAATGAAGAAATACGGGTCAAGGAAGTAAGATTGATCGATGATGTCGGTGAACAGCTTGGGATCGTTCCGATTCGGGAAGCTCTGCAGCTTTCTATCGAAAAGGGATTAGATCTGGTTGAAGTTGCCCCTTCGGCCAAACCACCCGTATGCCGTTTAATGGATTTTGGTAAGTTTAAGTTTGAGCAGAATAAACGTGAAAAAGATGCACGCAAAAAACAATCGACCATTTCCATCAAGGAAGTAAAACTGCGTCCCAATATTGAGGAACATGATTTCCAGGTGAAAGCGAAAAATGCCAGGAAGTTCTTGGTGGCTGGCGATAAAGTCAAGCTTACGATTATGTTCAGGGGAAGACAAATCACCCATCCTGAATTAGGGGAAAAATTATCCATTAAAATGGCCGAACAACTATCTGATATTTCCACTGTAGAAAGAGCGCCCAAAATTGAAGGGAAAAATATGGTTACCATGTTATTGCCGAAAGCAGATCATGACAAAATTGAAAAAAATGCCGATAAAAACATTGAAGTAAATAATAGCAAGGAGGAAACCAATCATGCCTAAGATGAAATCTCATCGTGGTGCGGCCAAAAGATTTAAAAAGACCGGTAGCGGTAAAATAAAGAGAGCCAAAGCATTTGCCAGTCACCTTTTAGGAGGCAAAAGTCCTAAGAGAAAACGTAATTTGCGTCAAGCCGGACTGGTTCACGAAGACTTCGAAAAGAAAATATCGAAATTAATTCCCTATTAAAATCCATATTATGTTTAGGAGGTAGTTACAGATGCCCAGAGTAAAACGTGGGATGACTTCACATAGAAGACACAAAAAAATATTAAAAATGGCCAAAGGCTATCGGGGGAGTAAATCCAAGCTATTCCGGGTAGCCAATGAGCAGGTCATGAAATCCGGGAATTATGCTTATATCCATCGGCGCCTGAAAAAGAGAGACTTCCGTAAATTATGGATCGCCAGGATCAATGCAGCGGCTCGTGATAATGGCACCACTTACAGCAAAATGGTTCATGGCTTGAAAATTGCCGGCGTGGATATCAATCGTAAAATGCTTGCTGAGCTAGCTGTAAGCGACCCGCAGGGATTTTCCCGGTTGGCTGAATTATCCATAAACAGTCTTGCCAGATAATAAAATAGAGTATTAAGTATGGCCGCCGGCCATACTTTTTTATTCTTTGTCAATGAGGTGTTCATGAAATATATATCTTCCCGGGATAACCCGCTGATCAAAAAATTAGTAAAGCTGAAAAATAAGAAATACCGAGATAAAGAAAACCTTTTCATTGTTGAAGGGGAAAAAAGCGTCGATGAAGCGCTGCAGCAAAAGTTTTTATTGCGTTATCTTCTTCTGGATGCCCAATGGCAGCAAACTGATTTTATGGATAAAGTTCTTGGGGTTGAGTATTATCAATTAGCATCAGGACTCATTCATGATATATGTGATACGGAAACTCCGCAGGGGATCGCGGCGGTTGTACAGATACCTGATTATGACTTTAAGCGCATTGCCGGGGGAAAACTATTGATTTTACTGGATGATGTCAGTGATCCGGGCAATGTTGGAACGATTATCCGCAGCGGCTGGGCACTGGGAGCGGATGGGATCTTGATGACGCCTGGCTGTGCTGACCCTTTCAGTCCCAAAGTCGTCAGGGCATCCATGGGGGGAATATTGCATATACCTGTATATAGAAATTTTCCTTTGGAGGCTTTACCTGCTTTACAAAACCAGGGTTATTTAATTTATTGCAGCGATGTCAACTGCCCAAACAGTTTATATGACCAGGATTTTACAGGAGGCAGAGTGATCGTGATCGGTAACGAATCCCGGGGGATCAGTGAAAAAAGTAAAGACACCTGTGACGTGAAATTTAAAATACCGATAAATCCTCAGGCAGATTCTTTAAATGCAGCAGTGGCATGTGGTATAATCTTATCAGAGGCATCGCAGCAGAGATCACACTTATAATTGTTTCCCCAATACAATTTATGATATAATTTTCTTCAGTTCGGCGTTAATGTTATTGCGGAGGTAGAACCTTTATGATAAACCAAGCCGAAAACATGTGGCAATTATTTGAAAAGTCAGGATGCATCATTTATTATTTGATTTATAAAATGATTATTACACAATAAATAAATGCTGAGAACAGGATCAGTAATATGCTGTTGCCTTGCAGGGAGATCGTGCCGTGACTGAAAGCGTGATCAGGTTTAAGCATGTGAATTCACCTGGGAGCAGCGGATTGAAAGAATGAGTAGATCTTGCCGGCAGCCCCCGTTAACAGGCGATAGAGTGGACCAGATTGCATAAATTTGGTTAACAAGGGTGGTAACGCGGAAGTAACTTTCGTCCCTGGGGATGAAGGTTTTTTTATTTTCTGATACAAGGAGGTTAAATGGTATGTTGGAAAAATTAGCTGGACTGGACAAAGAAGCCCAGGCAATAATAGCCGCCTTAAATACCATTGAAGAACTTAATGAATATAAGGTGAAAATGCTGGGGCGCAAAGGAGAAATAACAACATTGCTGCGGGGCTTGAAAGATTTGTCCCCTGAACAGAGGGCGGAAGTAGGGAAAGCCGCCAATGAAATCAAGGATAAATTGGACGCACAGTTAAACAGCCGGGCAGATGAAATCAGCCGGAGAGACCGTAATATCAAACTGCAGCAGGAAAAAATCGATGTCACTTTACCCGGTCTGCCGATGCAAAGCGGAAGCATTCATCCGCTCACCCGCATCAGAAGGGAAATAACCGAGATATTTACCGGGATGGGCTTTTCCGTGGAAGAAGGTCCGGAAATCGAACTGGACTATTATAATTTTGAAGCATTAAACGTACCCAAGCATCACCCCGCCCGGGATATGCAGGATTCTTTCTACATAACCGAGGAAGTGCTTTTACGGACGCATACTTCACCGGTGCAGGTAAGGACCATGGAGAAGATGGTACCGCAGATACCGGTGAAAATCATCGTCCCCGGAACCGTTTATCGCAATGACGATGATGCTACCCATTCACCCATGTTTCACCAGGTAGAGGGACTTCTGATCGATGAAAGGATCACTTTTGCCGACCTGAAAGGGATCCTTATGCAATTTGCCCGAAAGATGTTCGGCGCTAATCTGGATGTCCGCTATCGGCCAAGCTTCTTTCCTTTTACTGAACCGAGCGTTGAGATCGATATTTCCTGTGTGATGTGCGGTGGGCAAGGATGCAGGGTATGTTCCCACACTGGATGGCTGGAAATACTTGGCGCCGGCATGGTCCATCCCAATGTGCTGAAATACGGCGGATACGATCCGGAAAAGGTCACCGGTTTTGCCTTCGGGATGGGGATCGAAAGAATTGCCATGCTCAAATATGGCATCAATGACCTGCGCCTCTTTTTTGATAATGACAAAAGATTTCTAAAACAGTTCTAAAGGAGGAGATAGTGATGGGCGTATCTATAAACCAATTAAAAAAATATACACAGATCGATTTGCCGGCAGAGCAATTAGCGCATGAACTGACCATGGCAGGCATTGCGATCGAAGGGATTGAAATCGCAGATGACGGCGATAAACTGCTGGAACTTGATCTGACCCCTAACCGGGCTGACTGCCTGGGCTGGATCAATTTAGCCCGTGAAATATCCGCTCTTTCAGGAGCTGATTTAACCATACCGGAAATTTTTATTAAAGAGAATGATGAGGTCATTGAAGACTACATAAAAGTCAATATAAATGATCCTCAGTTGTGTAAAAGATATGCGGCCCGGGTCTTAAAGAATGTGAAAATCAAGGAATCGCCGCAGTGGATGCAGGATGCCCTGCAAAAAGCCGGGATCCGGCCGATCAACAACGTGGTTGATGTCACAAATTATGTGATGCTGGAAAGCAACCAGCCTTTGCATGCCTTTGATTATGAACTGCTGGGCGGCAGCAGGCAGGTTCTGGTCCGGCGCGCTTTTGCCCGGGAGCCCTTTACCACCCTGGACAGCATAGACCGGCAGTTGGATGAGGAAATGCTGGTGATCACCAATGGAGAGAAACCCATTGCTCTGGCAGGGATCATGGGGGGCGAAAATACTGAAATAAATGAACAGACTACCATGGTCTTGCTGGAATCAGCCAATTTTTTAGGGACCAACATTCGCAAAACCTCAAGGAAACTGGGCCTGCGAAGTGATTCTTCCATCCGTTTCGAAAAGAATGTGGATCCCAATGGGGTTCTGTATACTATAAATCGGGCTGCCCAGCTGATACACGAGCTGGCCGGCGGCGAGGTAGTAAAAGGTATATTCGATGCTTATCCGCAGCCGGAAAAACCGGTAAGTATACTGCTGCGGCCGGCACGCGTCAATTATCTGTTGGGAACGGAAATCAAGGAAACGGAGATGCAATCCTGCCTGGATAAGCTACGTTTTAAAGTAACAGAGACCGGGGAAGGGTTCCTGACAGAAGTCCCCACCTACCGTCCGGATATAACCCTGGAAGTGGATTTGATCGAAGAAGTTGCCCGTCTGTATGGGTATGACAAGATCCCGGCCACTTTGTCCTATGGGGTGACACAACCCGGAGGACTCAATAGCGAGCAGCATTTCCGCGACCGCATCCAGGATATTTTATCGAAAAACTTGATGGAAGTAGTCAATTATACATTTATAAACCCCGTATCATATGGAATGATCTGTTTGGGCGAGCAGGATAAATTGAGGGACAGTATTAAAATAGCCAATCCGTTATCAGAAGAACAATCGGTGATGAGAACCTTATTGCTGCCGGGATTGCTGAAAAATATAAGAGAAAACCTGGCTCGCAAAAACGACAACCTGGGGTTCTTTGAATTGGGGACCGTGTTTTATCCCACTGATAAACCATTGCCCCTGGAAGTTTTGAAAGTAGGTGCCATCGTGGCCGGTAATGCAGAATCCAACTGGCTGAAAAATGAAGTGGCCATGGATTACTTCTACCTAAAGGGCCTGGCAGAAGATCTGCTGTTCCGTCTGGGTATTGGGGAAGTCACTTTCACTGCTGCTGCACACCCGGCCTTTCATCCTGGCAGGACAGCAATGGTAACGAAAGGAGACCAGGAGATCGGAATCATTGGCGAGGTCCATCCTGAAGTATGTGAAAACTATAATATCAAAGCCAGAGTGACAGCCTTTGAATTCAATGCGGCCGTTTTATTCGAACTGAGCCAACCCATCAAAATGTCAAAAGAGATCACCCGTTATCCGGCTATTAAAAGGGATATTGCTGTGGTGCTCCCCATTACAGTTACGTATACGGAAGCAAAACAGCTGATCGAAGCTGATCAGTCGGGGCTTCTGCAGGAAGTGGATGTCTTTGACGTTTACACCGGAGGCCAGGTTCCGGAGGGTTACAGGAGTATGGCCTTCAGGCTGGTATTTAAGTCCAGTGAGAAAACTTTGACCGAAAATGAGGTCATTCCCATCGTGGATGAGATCCTGTCCCGGCTGAAGAACCAGTGGGGTGCCCTGCAAAGATAATACGCGCATAATCAATACAGTAAATGTGACATAAACAGGTTTAAATAAATCAGCGCAGAAGAAGGTTAAGAACTGGCGGCTGGAAGCACCGGGGCCGGGGCGTATAATAGTACGCCGATTGCCCCGGGCATTACAGGTCAACGCAGGGATTAGCCTTTTTTATTGCAGCAAAAGCAGATGCTACAGGTAAATGTTATAATAATAATCAACAAGACCGTATCGGGGAGGATATTATGACTGATTTAGATAAAAAACTGATCGCTATCGACTTGGAAGGCCACGGCAGGTGTGAAGTTCCCACCGGATCCAGCATCAATGATCTGGCGGCTGCCTGCTTTAAAGAACATAAACTGCCTATTGTGGGAGCTACCATCCAGAATCAAATGCAGGATCTCAGTTATGAACTGCAGGAAGGCGACCAGGTTAAGATGGTGGACATCTCCAGTGAAGACGGCGTCAGGATATACCGGCGCAGTGCCTTGTTTATGCTGCTCAAAGCTTGCCATGACCTGTTCCCCGGCAGAACCCTGATGGTAAGACACTCCTTATCTGAGGGGGTGTTTTGTGAATTCCGCCAGCAGGAAACGACTCCTGCCGAAGTTCAAAAGCTGGAAGAATATATGAAGAATCTGGCTGCTCAAAAATTACCGATCAAACGGTTTGTAGTGGATAAAGAAGAAGCACTGAAGATATTTACGGGCCTGCATCAGACGGATCTGATCGAACTATTGCACCAAAGAAATAAAGATACCATACATGTCTGTCAACTGGATGATTTTTATGAATATTTTTATGGCTTGGTACTGACCAACACTGAACAGGTCGAGCAATTCCGCCTGATCTATTATCCGCCCGGCATTATTCTGCAGACACCGGTCAAGAAAAACCCCGGAGTCTTAATGCCTTTTGTTGAGCAGCGAAAACTGGCCAATATATACAGCGAGGCGAAAGCCTGGGCGGAAATGCTCAATGCGCCACACGTTCCTGCGGTCAATAAAACCATTGCCGAAGGGGGACTAAATGATTTTATCAGGGTCAATGAAGCCCTGCATGAAAAAAAGATCGCTGATATTGCTGACCAGATATGCCGTAATAAAGATGTCCGCATCATTCTTATTGCCGGGCCTTCATCTTCCGGCAAAACCACCTTTTCCCATCGTCTGTTTATTCAACTGAAGGTCAACGGCAAACGACCGGTTTCCATATCCCTTGATAATTATTTCGTCGACCGGAAAAGTACGCCCCTGGACGAAAACAATGAGTATGATTTTGAAACCCTGGAAGCATTGAAGCTGGATTTGTTCAACCAACACCTGCAACAGCTGATCAACGGGGAAGAAGTGGAAATGCCGGTATATAATTTTATCAACGGTACCTGTGAAACAGAGGGAAAAAAGATTCAGTTAGGCCCGGGACAGCCTTTGATCCTGGAAGGGATCCACTGTCTTAATGACGAACTTACCAGCAGTATTTATGCGAAACAAAAATTTAAGATCTATATCAGTGCCTTGACCCAGCTTAATATTGATTATTCCAATAATATATCCACCACTGACAGCAGGCTGGTGAGAAGGATCATCAGGGACAACCGAACCAGAGGGCATAATGCTTTACAGACCATCAAAAGATGGGCTTCGGTGCGCAGGGGTGAAGAGAAAAATATCTTTCCCTTCCAGGAAAGTGCTGATGCCATGTTTAATTCTTCCCTGGTCTATGAATTATTTATTTTAAAACCTTTCGCCGAGCCGCTGCTGAATCAGATCGGCCCGGAAAACCCGGAGTATGCAGAAGCCATGCGGCTGCTGAAATTCTTGAGTTATTTTTCACCGGTGGTACCGGAAGATAGAGATATTCCGTACAATTCCATTTTGAGAGAGTTCGTTGGCAACAGCTGTTTTGAATAAGAGGTTACCGTCATAATTTTATGGGGGTGAAGTCCTTGCAAGGTAAAGTATTGGTAGTTGACGATGAGGAATCATTAGTAAGGCTGATCACTTATAATCTGATTAAAGATGGTTTTGATACATTACAGGCCAATGATGGAAGAGAAGCCTGGAACCTGATCATGCAGGAAAAACCGGATCTGATCATTCTGGATCTGATGCTGCCTGGCAAAGATGGGCTGGAAATCTGCCGGGATTTACGCAGGGAGAATATCAATACGCCCATTATAATGCTTACCGCCCGGGACGATGAAGTAGATAAAATTGTCGGCCTTGAATTAGGAGCAGATGATTATGTGACCAAACCTTTCAGTGTGAAAGAATTGAGTGCCAGAGTAAGGGCTGTACTGCGACGGCAAAATAACAGTGAACAACAGCAGGAAAACCAGATGGTAAGCGTTGGAGAGTTTTTAATAAAAC
>CAZNPR010000023.1:0-25331 GCA_964574965.1 uncultured Syntrophomonas sp.
GAAAATCTCAGGGTGTCAGCGCCATACTTGTCGATCACTTCGATGGGATCGATCCCATTGCCCAGGGACTTGCTCATCTTCCGTCCCTGCCCGTCCAAAATCAGTCCATGGATATTTACATCGTGGAAAGGAACCTTGCCGGTATGCTCAATACCGGAAAAGATCATCCTGGCCACCCAGAAGAATATAATATCCCGTCCGGTGACCAGCACGCTGGTTGGATAAAAATAATCCAGGTCCTGGGTGGCTTCCGGCCAGCCCATGGTTGAAAACGGCCACAAAGCACTGCTGAACCAGGTATCCAAGACATCTTCATCCTGATGCAGATTCCCGGATTTGCATGCCGGGCACTGCGCAGGATCTGATTTACTGCAAATCACTTCATGGCAATCTTCACAATACCATACCGGGATCCGGTGCCCCCACCAAAGCTGCCGGGAAATACACCAATCGCGAATATTCTCCATCCAATTGATATAGACTTTTGTGAACCTTTCCGGGATAAATCTGATTTCTCCATCTAAAACTCTGCCAATAGCAGGTTCAGCCAGAGGTTTCATTTTTACAAACCACTGTTCTGATATAAGTGGTTCGATGACCGTGTCACATCTCTGGCAATGTCCAACTGCATGCTTATGGTCTTCTGTCTGCAGCAGCAAGCCTTGTTCAGTCAAATCCCGAATCACCTGTCTGCGACATTCATAGCGGTCCATTCCCTGGTATTTTCCTGCGTTTTCATTCATCACGGCATTATTATCGATGACTTTGACCATTTTTAGACCATGGCGGTTTCCCATATCAAAGTCATTGATATCATGGGCTGGGGTCACTTTTACTGCCCCGGTACCAAAATCGCGGTCTACATATTCATCAGCAAAAACAGGAATGATGCGACCCACCAGCGGCAGTATTACTTCCTGCCCGATCAGCTTCTGATATCTTTCATCATCAGGATGGACAGCCACTCCGGTGTCACCCAACATCGTTTCCGGACGGGTGGTAGCAACCACCAAATATTGATCTGAATTTTTGAGGGAATACTTAATATGCCATAAATGGCCGTCACTTTCTGTATGCTCAACTTCAATATCTGAGATGGCGGTATTGCATTTGGGACACCAGTTAATGATATAATCCCCTTTGTAGATCAAGCCTTTATTATACATATTCACGAAGGATTCACGAACTGCCCGAGAACATCCTTCATCCATGGTGAATCTTTCCCTGCTCCAGTCACAGGAAGAGCCCATCAGGCTAAGCTGTTCGGTTATACGGCTGCCGTATAGGTTTTTCCATTCCCATACCCGCTCCACAAATTTTTCTCTCCCCAGGTCATGCTTGGAAAGGCCTTCCTGCGCCAGGGCTTCTTCCACTCTGGCCTGCGTCGCTATTCCGGCATGATCTGTTCCAGGCAGCCACAAGGTATTATAACCCTGCATACGCCGCCAACGGGTCAATATATCCTGCAAAGTATTATCCAGTGCATGACCTAAATGCAGTGAGCCGGTTACATTCGGGGGCGGCATGACGATAGAAAAAGGATTTTTTGAATAATCACTATCCGGTGCAAAATAATGATTCTCTTTCCAATATGAATACCACTTTTTTTCCACCTGGCCCGGGTCATAGATGCTGGGTATAGAACTGCCTTCAGTCATGTAAAAAACCTCCTAAAATCAAGGCGTGATCCGACACCTTATTTATAAGCTAAATTGTACTTAAAATCAGCCGCTCATAGCAAGTTAATCTTACTAAAAGTATCATTTCCATATTGATCAGGTATTAAAAGGAGGTTGGTAAAATCGATATATTTTGGTATGTTATATGATGAAGCATAATAAATGGGGGGAAGTTCATTATGAATAAGAAGGTCGGCCGTAACAGTCCCTGCCCATGCGGCAGCGGAAAAAAATATAAAAACTGCTGTGCAAATCTGGCTGAAGTAATAGAGTTCAGCGCAGATCCGTGGGTCAAATCGAACCAACTCATGACAGAACTAAAAGTAAAACTTGAAGACAATTATAGTCGTGACATAAAGAAAGTCCGGCGCGATGCCATGCAATCCTTTTTACGTTTTACCACTGATGAAAACAATATGGCACCTGATTACGAAGCAATTTTCTCTGACTGGCTCTGGCTTGATTTAAAACTCAAAGATGAGAAAACCATCGGTCAGGTTTATGACGAACAGAATGTTGTTATGGCACCGGTCTTAAAAGAAGCGCTGCATTCTTTAAATCGGTCCTTCCTTTCCATTTACAGCGTGAAAGCTTCAATCGATAATTTCCTGCAAATTACTGACTTGTTCAGCGGGGAGGATAGAAAAATCCTGCTAAAAGAACCCTGGGAAACAGAAATTACCCCCCGCATTCTACTTTTGGGAAGAGTCGTTACCATAATGGGTAACCATATTTTTTCCGGCATGGTCCTTGTATTGCAGGCAGCCGAGGACCAGGAGCTCTTCTTGCGTGAACATGTAAAACACTGGCAGGCGCTTGGTAATGGATCGATTCCTGAAATGTTTAAAAATCACGGTGAAGTGCTGCTGGGCTTGTTTGACCATGCTTTTCATAAGAAACTGATTCGGCTGCAGGAACTATACAGCCTTTCCCTGACACCTACAGAGAAAGAGGCTTTACTGACCGGCCTCCTGTCATCTGAGTACAACCTGGCCTTTCAAATAGAAGATTTCAACTGGTACAAACCGAACGCCTTGAATGACCGTTACTGCCGTATCGCAGTCGGTGAGGAATCAACACTCATCAGTGCAGATTTTCTGAAAGATCTTGATGAAATGAAAAAGCTTGTACATGCTGCTGCCGGTAAAGTCGAAATGAAGATGGTCCATAGTAAACTGGCGGAAAGTATTTCACCCGATGACATGCGCTGGTGGTTTTTGATCATGAAAGACCAGGAAACTGAACGCTGGCTTTCCACTCCATTGGTTGATCTGGAAAATCAAACTCCCAAACAAGTACTGACTGAGCCCGATGGTAAAGAAAGAATAATCACTCTGTTGGAAGAGTTCATCGCTGCGACTTCGGCCAATGAATTTAAAGAAATGCATGATATCCTGGTTTATATAAAGGAGCGTATAACACAAATGTAAAAGTTTATAACGCTGTGATTTCTTCCAGGGCCTCCAGGACGTCCTCCACCCCTTCCCCGGTTTCAGCGGAAAAGCAGAGAGGTGATGTGGGCAGATTCAATCTTTTGCGTATAACATTGGTGTGTTTGGCTCTGGCCCCCCGGGAGACCTTATCGGCCTTGGTGGCAATTGCCAAAAGGGGTATTTCAAGCTTGGTAAGCCAGTCTTTCATTTGCAGATCATTTTCACTTGGTTCATGGCGAATATCAAGCAGTAAAATAACGCCTTTTAACTGCTGACGTTCCCGCAAGTATTTTTCGATCATCTTTTGCCATTTCAGCTTCTGCGTTTTCGGTACTTTGGCATAGCCATAGCCGGGCAAATCTACCAGATAAAGATCATCATTGATCAAATAATAATTGATCGTCTGGGTTTTGCCTGGAGTGGAACTGGATTTAGCCAATTTCTTGCGATTGACCGTCTTGTTGATCAAGGAAGACTTACCCACATTGGATCTGCCAACGATGGCGATTTCAGGCAGCACGCCCGGAGGCAGCTGCTGCATCTCTACAAAGGAACCTATGTATTCAGCTTTTTTGATGATCAGCATTTTTTCATATCCTTCCAACAGGAAATGCTCAGGGTGTCGATAAGTCAGCGCCCTGCCAGAGCGAGTAAAAAAGGTTAAGAGCAAGGCGACCGAGAAGCCTGTGATTGAGGCGTACATGGGGTACGTCGATTGAACGGGCTTTCCAGGTTAACGCAGCACCCAAGGGCACTACAATGTATCGCTAGCGATACGATCAAGGATGCACCCAAAGGCACTACAATGTATCGCAAGCGATACGATCAATGAAGCTATTAGCCTTTTTTGACGGTCTGAGCATGTCATAAGACATGCTTTTTTATTTTAAATAGGCGGCCCTAGTTAGGCAAATTGGTTTTAAATAGTGTTTCCGCCAAAACTTCATCCATATGACTGACCAAAACAAAGCGCATTTTCTTTCTGACATTGCTTGGTACTTCGTTTAAATCCTTTTTGTTTTCTTCCGGTAAAATAATGGTTTTGATCCCTGCCCGATGAGCAGCCAGTACTTTTTCTTTCACTCCGCCAATGGGCAGTACTCTTCCTCTGAGAGTGATCTCGCCCGTCATGGCTACATCATTTCTGACCGGTGTTCCGGTCATAGCTGAAGCCAGAGCAGTGGCCAGGGTGATACCGGCTGAGGGTCCATCTTTAGGGATCGCGCCTTCCGGTACATGGACATGGATATCATGTTTTTCCTGGATATCTGCTTCGATCCCCAGTTCGTCAGCTTTGGAGCGAATATACGTCAAGGCCGCCTGGGCCGATTCTTTCATGACATCGCCCAATTTACCTGTCAGGGTCACTCCACCCTTGCCTTTTATGAGGGCAACTTCGATCGATAAGATATCCCCTCCGGCTTCTGTCCAGGCTAAACCGGTAGCAACACCTACCTGGCTTTCTTTTTCGGCTACTCCATAGCGGAAGCGTTCCGGTCCCAGGTATTTGCTGATATTATTTCCGGTCACATTCACAAAGGTACTTTTGTCTTCTACCACCAAACGTGCTACTTTGCGGCAAATCGAAGCAATTTGTCTTTCCAGACTTCTGACCCCGGCCTCTCTGGTATATTCGCGAATTATTTTTCTTATGGCTCCTTCAGAAAAGGAAATGTTGCTTTCCTTAAGCCCGTGTTCTTTTATTTGTTTTGGCACCAGATAATCTTGAGCAATGTGGACCTTATCCTCTTCCGTATATCCGGACAGTTCAATGATCTCCATCCGATCCAAAAGCGGACGGGGAATATTATATGTTGAGTTGGCAGTGGTGATAAACATCACTTTGGATAAATCAAAAGGAACCTCCAGATAGTGGTCGCTAAAAGTGTAGTTTTGTTCCGGGTCCAGCACTTCAAGTAAGGCGGAGGCAGGGTCACCCCTAAAATCCATGGTCATTTTGTCGATCTCATCAAATAAAAATACAGGATTTCTCGAGCCGGCCTGTTTCATACCCTGTAAAACCCTTCCCGGCATGGAACCAACATAAGTACGCCGATGGCCGCGAATTTCTGCTTCGTCTCTTATCCCGCCTAAAGACATCCGCACAAACTTCCGCCCCAGGGAACGCGCCACTGATTTACCCAGAGATGTCTTACCGACTCCGGGAGGCCCAACCAGGCATAAAATTGGCCCTTTCATTTTTCTGGCCAATTTTCTGATCGCCAAATACTCCAGGATCCTTTCTTTTGGTTTTTCTAACCCGTAATGATCTTCATTAAGTATGGTCTCCGCCGTTTTTAAATCCAGCCGGTCTTTGGTTTCTACTGACCATGGCAGGGATAATATCCAATCCAGATAATTTCTTACCACTACCGCTTCTGCAACCATAGGCGGCATTTTTTCCAGCCTCTCCAATTCTTTAAAGGCTTTTTCTTCTGCTTCTTTTGGCAGGTCGGCTTCCAGTATCCGTTCTTTGATTTCTTCCACTTCACTCAAATGTTCATCTTTTTCCCCAAGTTCCTTTTGGATGGCTTTCATCTGCTCACGCAGGTAATATTCCTTTTGGGTTTTTTCCATCTGCTTACGGACCCGCATATTGATTTTGCGTTCCAGTTCCAATACTTCCATCTCTTTGGCCAGCAATTCACATAAATAGGTCAGCCGTTCCTGGATATCAATGGCTTCTAAAATCTTTTGCTTTTCGTCTATCCGCAGTGTCAAATGGGAGGAAACTACATCTGCCAGCCTCCCCGGTTCCTGAATTCCTACTACAGAAACAACGGTTTCAGGCGGGATCTTTTTCCCCATTCGAACATACTGCTCAAACTGAGAAACCAATGTTCTCATCAAAGCTTCCACCTGGGCATTCTTTTCTGCCATATCGTCAGTATATGGCTGGATTTTCACTTTTATATAAGATTCATTTTCCAGAAAATCTTTTATTTCCGCACGATTGAGACCTTCTACCAATACCCGCATGGTTCCGCCTGGCATCTTGAGGATCTGCCGAATCTCCGCCACCGTACCGATGGAATAAATATCAGTTTCCTCCGGGTCATCCGTTTGCGCTTCTTTTTGGCTGGCCAGAAATATCTCCTTGCTTTCCAGCATTGCTTCTTCAATGGCATTGATGGATTTTTTTCTGCCCACATCCAAATGAATGACTGTATATGGAAAAACGAGCATTCCTCTCAGAGGAAGCAGCGGTATTTCACGATAAATAATCTCATCACCCTGAAACAATTCAATGCACCTCCCATAGCATAATCATTTATCATCTTTACTTGATTATAATGCAATTGCCATCAATTGTGTTCTAATTTTCCATTGGCTTGATTTTCGGGTTACCGGTGGATATACTATCCCTCCACAAAAGCACGGTCCAATACTTCCTGCAGGTGGCTGACCGGAATCACTTCCAATTCCGGATAGGCCGCAAACATAGACAGCCAATTTTCCCGGGGGATCATGACTCGTTTGATGCCTGCCCGGCGTGCTGCTTCAACTTTATTGATCACTCCCCCCACGGGTTTGACGACTCCATGCACTGAGATCTCTCCTGTCATGGCCAGCAGATTATCTACAGGTCGATTATTTACAGCCGAGAAGATAGAAGTGGCAATGCTTATCCCTGCCGAGGGCCCATCCACAGGAATGCCTCCCGGGAAATTCAAATGGATATCAAAATCAGTAATATCTATACTATGAAAAGCTTTTAAAACTGTCAATACATTTTCCACGGCTCCTTTAGCCATACTTTTGCGCGTAAATCTGCGTTCTCCTCCCCCGATCTGTTCTTCTTCCACCACTCCTGTCACGGTCCATTTGCCCTGCCCTGCTGTGACTGGCAGCGCGGTGGTTTCCACTTCCAGCAGTGTTCCGCTGTTAGGACCGTAAACGGCCAGGCCATTAACGATTCCGATCTGCGGTAGATTTTGCGGCTTTATTTCATAACGGGGGCTAAAGCGCCCATTATTGACTACCTTTTCTATGATTTCCAGTGTTATGGTCTTACTATCTTCCATTTGGGCGATCCCGGCTGCAAGTTGGACAATGTTCACAGCTTCCCGGCCATTGCCAGCATATTTGGTGATCTCCTCCAGGGTCCGGTCATCAATTTTGTATTCCACCTTGTTGACTGCATTAAAGGCGATCCGGCGAATATTGTCTTGCCTTAAAGGGGAAAAGAAAACTTCCAGGCAGCGGGACCTTAAAGCCGGGGGTAATTCATTCGGCATTTTGGTAGTTGCCCCTACTAAACGAAAATCAGCCGGAAGACCATTGACAAACATATCATGGATATGGCCAGGAATGTTGCGGTCATTCTCATTAAAATATGCACTTTCCAGTAAAACTTTACGATCTTCCAGTACCTTTAAAAGTTTATTCATTTGCAGGGGATGAAGTTCCCCAATTTCATCTATAAAAAGAACTCCTCCATGAGCTTTTGTACAAGCACCTGGTTTGGGCTGAGGGATCCCTGCAGTCCCCATTGCTCCTGCGCCCTGATAAATGGGATCATGTACGGAACCGATCAAAGGGTCGGCAATGTTACGTTCATCAAAACGGCAGATGGTAGCATCCACTTCTATGAATTTTGCTTCAGCTTTGAACGGGGAAAGCTGGTTTCTTTTGGCTTCGTCGAGGACCAGACGGGCAGCAGCCGTCTTTCCTATACCCGGCGGCCCGTAAATGATCACATGTTGCGGATTGGCGTTACATAAAGCAGATCTCAGCATGTCGATCCCTTCTTCCTGACCGATCACGTCATCCAGGCTGGTTGGTCTGGTCAGACTCGACAAAGGTTCGGTCAAAGTTATACTGCGCATTTGTTTTAACTTGAGCGTCTCTTTTTCAGTCTCCCGTCCTACCACAATTTTCTTCGACTGCTGATTCTTTAATAAAGTCCAAAAGTAGATTCCGATCACGATGCTAAAAAATAATTGGATCAAATAAAACAAGCCGGAATACTGCGTAAAGAAACTGTTCATGTTTTTTTTCCTTTCCTGGTCATTATCTTTATTATTCCCGTCTATCGCCAGTGAATAAGGGAAAAAAGACAGTAAAATAAGGCAGTTTACACTACCTTTTCCAGAATGCCTGAAAGACTGCAACTGATTGAAGAGGAAAGCTGTCAGTATAAAAAAAGGACTGAACTCTGTTCACACAGAATTCAGTCCTTGCATACCGTTTTGATTCTATTTAATTGACTTTACGTTTGGCATCTACTGTAACCAACAGTGGTTTTTCTTTCTTCATAATTACATCTCTGGTAACCACGACCTTGGTGACATCGAGCCGGGAAGGAACCTCATACATGACTTCCAGCATAATATCTTCGATAATCGCCCTTAATCCCCGGGCTCCAGTATTGCGCTGCATGGCTTCTTCAGCAATAGCCTGCAGGGCATCCTCCATAAACTCCAAATCGACTCCATCCAGTTCGAAAAGCTTTTTATACTGTTTGACCAGAGCGTTTTTCGGTTCGGTCAAGATCTTCACTAACGCTTCTATATCTAAAGCTTCCAGTGTGGCTATGATCGGAACACGGCCTACAAACTCAGGGATCAATCCATATTTGAGCAGATCCTGAGGCAAAATCATATTCAAGATATCACCGATTTTCTTTTCATCTCGACTTTTGATGTCTGCCCCAAAGCCCATTACGGTTTGCCCTACGCGATTCTGGATGATCTTATCGATCCCTTCAAAGGCACCGCCGCAGATGAATAAGATATTACTGGTGTCGATCTGGATAAATTCCTGATGCGGGTGCTTTCTGCCTCCCTGGGGCGGCACACTGGCCACTGTTCCTTCCAATATCTTAAGCAGTGCCTGCTGTACCCCTTCCCCGGAAACATCCCTGGTAATACTGGGATTATCAGTCTTACGGGCGATCTTATCTATCTCATCAATATATACAATACCTTTTTCTGCTTTTTCAATATCATAATCAGCGGCCTGTATCAATTTTAGCAGGATGTTTTCAACATCTTCTCCCACATAACCTGCTTCAGTAAGGGATGTAGCATCCGCGATCGCAAAAGGAACATTAAGGATGCGGGCCAGCGTCTGTGCCAGCAATGTTTTCCCGCTGCCCGTAGGTCCCAGCATCATGATATTGCTCTTTTGCAGTTCCACGTCATCCAGCTTCATTCCCAGGTTGATCCGTTTATAATGATTATAAACAGCCACAGAAAGGCTCTTCTTGGCTCTATCCTGTCCAATGACATAATCATTTAAAATCTCTCTGATATCCTGCGGTTTAGGTATATCCCCCAGCTCAAATCCAAGATCATCGGCTAATTCTTCTTCGATGATCTCATTGCACAACTCGATGCACTCATCACAAATATAGACTCCCGGCCCGGCAACCAGTTTTTTGACCTGTTCCTGGGTTTTGCCGCAAAAAGAGCATTTTAACTGTCCTCTGTCATCTCCGTACTTATTCATAATTCACCTCTTCTCAGGGGTTTACTTTTTAACAACTGGCTTTTTAGGCTGACTGATGACTTCATCTATAATACCATATTCTTTCGCCTCAGCAGCAGTCATAAAATAATCCCTTTCTGTATCTGCTTTGACTTTTTCCAGCTTTTGTCCGGTTCTTTCGCTAAGGATCTTGTTTAAAGATTCCTTGGTGTTGATGATCCGGCGGGCATGGATCTCAATATCCGTTGCCTGCCCCTGGGTCCCTCCCAGTGGTTGATGAATCATAATTTCAGCATTCGGCAAAGCAAATCTTTTGCCTTTTTTGCCGGCTGCCAGAAGAAATGCGCCCATACTGGCGGCTAAACCGACACAAATCGTTGCAACATCCGGTCTTATATACTGAATCGTGTCAAATATTGCCATACCTGCACTGATCGATCCTCCGGGGCTGTTTATATATAAAGATATATCCTTATCGGGATCTTCTGCTTCCAAAAACAGCAACTGTGCGATTACCAGATTCGCTACTGTATCATCGACGGCAGTCCCCAGGAAAATGATCCTGTCTTTTAACAACCTGGAATAAATATCATAGGAACGTTCTCCCCGACTGGTTTGTTCAACTACCATTGGCACTAGATATGACATAATTATTCACCTCTTATTCAAAACTATACTCACTTAATTATATTTTATTCTTTTTCTTCTTCGGGTTCCACTTTCACTTCATCTGCAGTTGATGCCGCTTCTGCTCCAGCCTCGGTATCCTGTGACTGACCGGCAGCAACGTTTCCGGATTGTTCAGTTATGATGGCTTTTTCCACCAGATAGTCGATGGCCTTTTCCACTTTTAAGCTCATGCTGATATTATCAAGGGCACCCTGCAGTTTTTCCCGGGCTTCCTCCGGTTCCATACCCATACCCTTGGCAACATCCTCAATATATTTGTCTATTTCTTCATCTGATATTTCAAAACCTTTTTCCTCAACGATTTTTTCCAGCATAAAGTTACCTTTCGCTATGCGTTCAGCATCCGGCCGAATGCTTTCAGCAAATACTTCTTTGTTGCTGTTGGTGATAGCAAAGTATTGCTCAAGGCTGATCCCCTGCGAACCCATTCTTTGTTCCAATTGCTTCATCATATTCTCAGTCTGGGCATCGATAACAGCTTTCGGTAATTCGATCTCGCACTTATCTACTGCTTTATCTATGACGGCTTGCTGGATCATTTCTTTTTTCTGATTTTCTCTCATGGTTTCCAGGTTCTTTTTGATATCTGCCCTTAATTCATCTATGGTATCAAACTCGCTGATTTCCTGCGCGAATTCATCATTTAATTCTCTCACTCTTTTGGTGGAAATTTTCTTGATTAGGACCTTAAATACGGCTAGCTTACCTGCCAGCTCTTGCGCATGATATTCATCAGGAAACGTTACTTCCACATCTTTTTGATCTCCCAGCTTCGAACCGACCAGTTGCTCCTCAAAACCAGGGATAAATGCTTCTGAACCCAATTCCAGCGGATAATCCTCTTCTTTTCCGCCTTCAAAAGGAATGCCGTCTATAAACCCTTCAAAATCAATGGTGACCGTATCCCCCAGAAATGCTATTTCTTCTTCGTTCTTCTCCTCGACTACCGCATAACGATGCTGCATGTCTTCCAAACGGCGTTCTACTTCAGATTCTGGCACGTCAAGAACAGGAATGGTTATTTCCAAACCATCAAAATCACCTAATTTAACCTCCGGCTTTACGGCTACGATCGCTTTAAAAACGAAATCCTCACCCGGATTAATATCTTCGATGTCAAACTCGGGCTGGGCAATGGGCTCTATGTCGATCATCGTCAGTGCTTCTTCATAGGCTAGAGGAACGATATATTCCAAGGCATCCTGGTAAAGAACTTCTTTGCCATAATGAGCCTCCAGCAATTGACGGGGGACTCTTCCTTTACGAAATCCCGGCACCGATACCTCTTTAACGACTTTCCGATAGGCATATTCAAATCCTTCCTCCATTTTAGCGGCGTCAACAGATATCTGAATATGTGCTTCGCTTCCCTCTATCTTTTCTAACCTGGCTTCCATTTATGCTCCTCCCAACTAAATATTTGCTGATTCATTTCATTTATACAATTGTTATCCAATATTTCACAATGTATAATCGTCCTTAAAGAAATTTACCCTACTTTCGGAAAAAATACAACACCTCGGCGTAAGCCGGGGTGTTAATCACCTGCATTTCATACAATTATAAGAATAAGTAATTACTAACTGTAAGTCAAGTAAGCTATGTAACTTTATGGATCTTATCCAACTGGTCTATTGCTTTCATGTAAATGTTCCATTAACAAATTCCCTAATTTCAAAAGAAAGATCCCCTGTTCCCATTCCAGATCCTCGTCCGCCAAAGTATCCTGTCGAAGGAGATTCAGGGATAAATCAAGATTACCATGGAAAAAATCTGCCAAATCGGCTACAAAAAGATTTTCAATGGTCTTTAAAATTTTGACACGTGCTTTGTAAGGCCGAAAAGCGATGACAATATCTGCACTTTTGACTGTCCGCCGAATATCTTTGATAAACTTGTTCAGGTCTTTACCTGGTGGTGCAGAGATGAGTAAATAACCCTGCTTGATGATCAGATATCCCCATTGATAATTTTGTTCACAATCATGGGTGATCCAGATAAAACTGGCCCGTTCCTGATCACTATACAAAAGGCGGAACTTCTTACACTGATAGAGCTGTTCCAGCATCAATTCACTGTGCATCACACTGGCGACCTGCCATTCCATATGCAAAGGCTGGTTGATCATATTGACCGCATTTTGTTCAATATCGTCCATGGCCATGATATGAGCTTTTAATATGCTCTTCCCCCGGTTTTTCAGATAGATGATGTCGGTAACATCAAAAGGATTCAACCTTTCCATCAAGATCTGATAATTCTTTTCGAATAGATCCAGCATGTCAGGCATTACGATGAACATGGGTTCTGTGACCCACATGTAATCGTCGTACAAAGGAAGCAGGCGAGTAATGCTAAGCATACCCGGCACAATATTATGATGAACATTGGCACCGAAATTTCCATAGGTTTTATATTGTTTCCCTGTAAAATAATCTTCAAAAATCAATTCATTTCTTCCGCAAGGTATGACCAGATAAGCCCCGACATAACTGGTCATCAGGTTAAAGGCCGCGGTTTTTAAACTGCCGGGAAATCTTTTACCCTGATTTTCCCAAAACAGATTGGCAATGGTGCTGCTTTCACTGTTCTGGTAATCAAGCTCATAATACTGCTGATAAAATTGTTCATAGATCCTGTCATTGCTTTCATCCCAAAACTTACCGGCAGTATTGATGTTATCATAAAAATCTTCATGGACATATTGCTCCGCTTTTCCCCAAATCTGTTTGACGGAATAAGAGAAAATTTTCAGATGTTGTTTTGCTTCTTCATAAGCCTTTATCTTTTCCCGGTTATTGATGTCATTCCAATACGGATAAGTGACCAATTCAGTATTGAAATTCAACGGAATGTTTTGGAAGTGGCGTATGATCAATTGCGCCTTCTTGCTGACCAGACTGGTAGAAACGCCAAACTTTTTGGCTACCACCGCAAAGTTGATTTTTTCACCTTTCAATGTCCAATAACTGTATTCCAAGGCAGCCAGCCATTCACGGGTCTGTGATATTTTTGGCCGGTAAATTTTACTGAACTCATTCCAGATAAATAATATCCAGGCCAACATTTCTCTATCCGCTGTATTTTTGCTATAGAAATCAAAGGCTGAAATCCCAATTGAACGTATCTCATCATTAATCCAGTTATATACCGTAACATAAGCACTGAGCTCCTGCGCGGTCCTATGTTTCCTGACCTGTAATACAATTGCTTCCGGTTTCATCATTTCTTTGGAGATCCGATCGCGATCCAAATCAAGCCTGGCCCTTATGACAGCGGTTGGGAAATAGTATTCCCCCTGGCTTCGGGCACGAAGTTCCATAATTTCAAATTCACTTAGCAGACTCTCCAGCAATACCCTGCCGCGGGTGTCTTTAATTGCTTGCAGAGGGGTCATTTCTTCCAACTCCAGGTGGGGTGTATTGATCCATTCTTCATAATACTTATCATGCATCACTTCTACTAATATTTCTTCTGCTTCCTGCTCAGAAGAAAAGCTGTAACCGTCCAGCCATTCTGCCGATTGGGAATCTGCCAAACTTTCCCATATTATACTGATTTTTTGAGCAATATTGATCAGATCATTCAGTTCATCTGCGGAAATGATTAGATTATGGCGGCATAAATAAAGGCGTGTGAAGGCAGCATTCTTGTTATTCCAGGTAAACTTATACCATTTATCATTGTGCTCCAGCAAAGCAAACTCTGGATTCATCAATAGTTTTTGGCGGAAATTGTTACTGTCATAGACGGTAAAAGCCAGGGTACGTGATTTCAATCGATTTTTCTTGATCCCTTTTTTCAGATCCATAACGAGCCCGCAGGCAACTTCAGCATATTCCCTTTGAAACTTTATTGGATCGGAGAATCCTTCCGCAACCCTGATTGAATTGATCTCCTCATACAGGTAATGCCTGTTTTCAGAAAAAGTTAATTTGGGTTTCCCCACTAACACGGCAGTATTACCAATATTCGCGACGCGTGCAAAAAACAATAAGCCTTCCTGTAAAACGCGGTTTATAGAGCCCATATCTTTTTCAAGATTATATTCCCGACCCGTCAATATATCACGCATAGCGATGGTATTATTCTTGATCCACAGGATCCGATATATAGAGAGATAAGATTCTTTTAAAGCCTGAAAGATTGGAACATACTTTTTATCAAGCTTTTCTTCATTTTCTGCCAGATAAAAGTCAATGACCGGAGACACGTCCTTCTGGAAACGGAAATTAATAATAAACCATTCCAGAAAAAGCGGAATGAATTCTTCATCAATATGATTTTCCTGGGCATAGGAAGTAAACCGGCTGTAGGCTGCCGATTCCCAATTATAAAAATATTGGCGGGCATAATCGGTAAGTTCTCCGACCGCATTTTCGATCAGACTGCTATATTTATTTTTCCTGCTTCTGGGGAAATGAATGACGACACAACTTTCAGGCGAGCCACAGCATTGATCATATGGCTTTCCACTGCCACATGTACACAAACTCTCATGACTTGGTATGTTAGCCATATTAGGATCCTCCCCCAAATACTAACCAGCATTCTACCAAGGATGAAGTTTTAAATAAATATTGTGCCTCAGACAAACTGCATTTATAGAAAATGATTAAAAACTTCTCTTATATAATATCAAATAACCGAATATATTATCTAAAAAAATGGCCGATGGTTTGATAAAGTATTCACTAGTAAGAAAAAGATTTGATCTGACCCGGCAAATCCACCTGATCTTTCGTGGTTATAGTATACAAAAAAAGCGTATCAGGCAGAACCTGATACGCTTTCGGTTGGAATCAACTTCTATTTTTCTTCCGGGATCCTCATGGCATAGAAGGAACGCCATACAAATATCAGTGCGATCACCAGGAATACCATCCCCACATAAGGTGCTATATGTCTGAATGTTTCCGATATAGAAATCTCCATAGCCAGCAACCCGAAGAGAGTCGTAAACTTAATGATCGGGTTTAAAGCAACGGAGGAGGTATCCTTAAAAGGATCACCCACTGTATCGCCAACCACTGAAGCTTCGTGTAAGGGGGTTCCTTTTTCCTTTAGATCAACTTCTACAACTTTCTTGGCATTATCCCATGCGCCGCCGGCATTCGCCATAAATACTGCCTGGAACAGTCCAAATACAGCAATAGCGATCAGGTAGGAAATAAAGAATGCAACTGGTTCGTTACCGCTCTTGGGAGCAGATAGACATGCAAATGCCAGTGCGAAGGAGAAAATTACGATAAAGATGTTGATCATACCGCTCTGCGCATATTGTGTACATATCTTTACAACTTCTTTAGAGTTTTCCATGTTCGCCTTCGAATCAGAATGCTCATCAAGGTTAATATTCTTCTTGATAAACTGTACTGCCCGGTAAGCTCCGGTTGTAACAGCCTGAGTGGAAGCACCGGTAAACCAATAGATAACAGCACCACCAGCGATAAATCCTAAAATCGTATAAGGATTCAGCATATTAAGTATAGTGGTCGGATCGACTCCCAGGACACCCTGGATAACCAAAATAATGGAGAAAATCATGATGGTGGATCCCACAACTGCGGTTCCAATCAAAACCGGCTTGGCTGTGGCTTTAAAAGTGTTGCCTGCACCATCATTGGCTTCCAGATAGTATTTTCCTTTTTCAAAATCAGGTTTGAAGCCAAAATCTTTTTCAATTTCCTTTTCTATATTCGGAACTTCTTCAATAAGGGAAAGCTCATAGATAGATTGTGCATTGTCGGTAACCGGGCCATAACTATCTACGGCAATGGTAACCGGTCCCATGCCCATCATGCCAAAGGCCACCAAACCAAAAGCGAATATGGAAGGAAAGACCATAATCTCACTCAGTCCGAAGCCGCTGAAAACATAAGCACCAAACATCAGACCAACAAATACCATACCGATCCAGAAGGCGCTGAAGTTCCCTGCCACCAAACCGGATAGAATATTCAGTGAGGGTCCGCCTTCTCTGGAAGCTTTCACAACTTCCAATACATGCGTTGATTTGGGGCTGGTAAATATTTTCGTAAATTCAGGGATCAAGGCTGCTCCCAGGGTACCGAAACTGATTATGGTCGCCAAGACCCACCAAAGATTGGTCAAAAGTGTTTCTGTTCCTGCGCCAGGTCCCAGAATGAAATAACTTACTGCAAATGTGCTGACAATGGAGAGCACAGAAGTGATCCAAATAAGACTGGAAAGAGGTTGTTCAAAATCCATATCCGTAACACTCGCATAACGAGCCTGGCTGATCATTCTATTGATATAGAAAGAAACCACCGAAGTGATAACCAGCAAGATACGCATTACGAATATCCAGGTCAGTAAAGTGGTTTGTAAAGAAATCCTTACCGCTTCAGAAATACCTGGTACCAAGCCTACCGCCAAAACGATAAAGGTTACTAATGCAACTCCGGTCACACCATATGTTTCAAATCCATCTGCAGTTGGTCCTACGCTGTCACCAGCATTGTCCCCTGTACAGTCGGCAATAACGCCTGGGTTTCTGGGGTCATCTTCTTTGATGCCGAATGCAATTTTCATCAGGTCAGCCCCGATGTCAGCGATCTTGGTGAATATTCCACCGGCAATACGCAAGGCACTGGCACCCAGTGATTCACCGATAGCAAATCCGATAAAACTTGCTCCCGCTAGTTCCCGGGGCACAAAAAGCAAAATAATCAGCATCATGATAAGTTCCACGCTGACAAGCATCGTGCCAATGCTCATTCCAGCATCCAAAGCGGTATTCAAAACTTTAAGCGGTTTGCTTTCCAGAGAGGAAAAAGCAGTGCGGCTATTAGCCAGCGTATTCATGCGTATGCCGTACCATGCAACACTATAAGAACCGAGAATTCCGATTACCGTCCACATCAGGATAAACAGCACTGAACCTATAGGCATTTGTGAAAGGATGCCAAAATAAAAAGCAATACACAAACCTATAATAATGAACAAAGCGATAAGAAATTTACCCTGCTGGATCAGATAGATCTTACAAGTCTCATAAATCGTGTTGGCAACTTCCAACATGTTCTTGTGGGCTTGATATTTTTCAACCTTCTTATACTGGTACAATCCAAATAACATACCCAGGATACAAACTACGATACCGCTTATCAGCAAAGATTCCTGTGAAGCTTCGAGCTGAGGGATGACAAGATTTGCTTCACTGGCCAATGCCAATGATGGTGAAAGAGCAAGCACAGGCAGGCTTAACAGACTACCCAATAATGCCTTCTTCCAACTAATGAACTTCATTTACCTAATCACTCTCCTTCTTTATTATTAGTAAAAAACACCTGAAGTGGGAATTGCAACAGGTGCTTCACTAAGTACTACAATGATAGAATTTCTCAAACATAAACAAAAGACTAATTATTCATTATATTAAGTGTTTATGGACTTTCTTGTCAATTTTAACTGTTATTTAGACAAACTTTCATATAAAGCGGCTAATTTGCTGTTTTACTCTTGACTTGCGCTTATATCTGTGTCAGTATAAAGTGTCAAAGGATTTTTAAATCTGAATATTCTGTATTATACCAACGGCGCAGCCGTTTTTTTTTATGCCTTCCATTGCATAGGGTTGCGGTCCATGTTCAATCTTCTGTCTGTTTTGTCACTAAAACTATTATGCCTCAATATAATATTATTAATATTCCATAATTAAGGAGCTGAAAAGATGATCTATGCCAGTCGTTTTTTACGCAGAGAACGTGTTTTCATGACAGGTCCTGATGTTTCAGTCCTGCAAACAAGTCTGAAAAGAGCTGGCTTTTTCTCAGGTCCTGTTGACGGTTTATATAATGAAGTAACAGAACAGGCGGTCATTGCTTTTCAAAACGCTCGCTTTCTTCCCAGTGACGGTGTCACCGGTCCGGATACATGGGTAAAATTAAAAATCCCCGCTGCATTCAGTCTCCCATATCGGCCTGATTTTCAAAGTGATCTTCCTGTTATCAGTATTGACGTTACCAATCGCCGTCTGACCTTCAGCCAAATTGGCGATGCTCCGCGCAGCTATAAAATTGGGGTTGGAAAAAAGTCTACCCCTACCCCGCTTGGCAATTGGTCTATTGTGCAGAAGACCACCAATCCTGGCGGTCCCTTTGGAGCTAGATGGATGCGTCTCAGTATTCCCTGGGGAGGATATGGTATTCACGGCACCAATAATCCCAAATCGATCGGCAAAGCAATGAGTCATGGCTGTATACGTATGTATAATGAAGATGTGATCGAACTATATGACCTTACCCCCATTGGTACTCCCGTCAATATTTTTGGCCAGGCATATACCGGCAGATTGTTGCAGTTAGGGATGAAAGGTCCTGATGTAAAAGAAGTGCAATTGCTGCTTAAGAAACTCGGTTATTACAAATTTAAAGCCGATGGTCAATTTGGTGTGATGACAGAAGCAGCAGTAAAACAGTTACAGACCGATAACGGTTTGATCACGGATGGCATTGTGGGTCCGCAAACCCGCTGGACTCTTCAGAAAAAGCTAGCGATGATGAGCGGAAATATTGAACCGTAGAGCTTAATCAGTCTTCAGCAACTTAATCGCCATACAGGGACATTCATTCAAGCACTCTCCGCACATTATGCATACTTGGTCGTCAATCAAATAGGGTCCGATCTGACTGATGGCTCCAACAGGACATACATCAGCACACAAACCGCAGGACGAGCATTTTTCTCTCACGATCACATATTCCATTTGACACCTATAATTGCGATGAAATGACCAGCTTCTGCATATGGTTGGTCCCTTCAATGGTAGTCAGTATCCGGGCATCCCGGACCAATTGTTCAATGTAAGAACCTTTTTCACAGCCTTTGGCTCCCAGAATGTCTGCTGCCTCAGTGGTTACTTCCTGGGCTATGGTACTGGCCGCCACCTTGGCCATGGCTGAAATCACTGAATAGTCCCCGCCCTGATCCATCAGCCAGCACGCCTTCCAGGTAATCAGCCTCGCCATCTCAATTTTGGTGGCCATATCGGCTAATGCGAAGGAGATCGTTTGGTGATTGCGGATCCTTGTTCCAAACTGTATGCGGTTTTCTGCATATTCCAGAGCTGTTTCATAAGCAGCCCGGGCGATCCCCACTGAAGTTGCTCCTACCATCGCCCTTCCCAGATCAAAAGTTTGGGTAAGCAGCAAATAGCCGCTGCCGGCTTCATCGCTTTTTATAACATTGTTCTTATCTATATAGGCATTATCGAATATGGTTTCACCTATATAGGCATAATCGAGTCCGATCGTCTTTCTTTTTACACCTAAATGAAAGCCCTTGGCCGCCTGAGGCACGATAAATACCCTCAAGGCAGCTTTTTTCCGATTGCTTTCTATCGCAGCGATCACGGCAATAAATTCTGCCCGATCAGCATTAATGACCCAGTCCTTGCAGCCATTTAAAACGAAACCTCCGTCACTTTTGACAGCAAAAGACTGCAGTAATGATAAATCAGAACCTCCTGCTGCTTCCGTCAAAGCAAAAGAAGCGATACCCCCATTGACCCCGGTCAGTGCCGGGAGATATTCTTCCTGCTGCCACTTGGATCCAGCCAATAATATCGGTTCTGCAGCATGGATGGTTGCATCCACTACGGCAGCTGCACTGGGGAAACCAGCAGCTATTTCTTCAATGACCAGTGCAGTCGTAAACCGGTCCAGTCCCAAACCCCCGTATTCAACTGGGATCGTAGGGCATAGCAGATTATTTTGAGCCAGGAGTCTGATGATTTTCCCTTCAAACTGCTCAGCAGAAAAATCCGGGTGCAGAGCGATCTTTTTAATTTCAGCGGCTATTTCACGGGCCCATAAGACCACTTTATTCTGCTCCATGCTAAGTGAAAAATCCATGCTATTTACCCCCATTCTTTTTCCACTGCAGATAATTTATATGATCCATCACCTGTGATAATTGTTTCTCATCAAGCTTCTCCAACAAAGTTTCAATTTTTTGGCGGGAACTTTCCTTTTCAAAGCTATCTTCGTTGGTGTTTCCAGCGGAAATTGATTCCACAAAATAATCCAGCGGTTTATCCAGGATTTTAGCCAACGCTTCCAACTGCGACAGGTAAAGCCTGCGTTTGCCTTTTTCGTAGTTAGACAGCGCTGACTGGGAGCATCCCATCGCTTTCGCTAATTGTTCCTGGCTGAGCCCTTTTTCTTCCCTGGCCAATTGTATTTTTAAGCCTATACTTTTAAAACTCATGCCCCGCCTCCTAAAGACCATGATAACGTAATTCAAATCCGGCCACAATTTGTATTTAACAGATCATACATAATATATAATGAAAAAAGAGGGCGATGCTCATAGCCCTCTTTTTATGTTGTTAATGATGTCTTATTTGATATACTTCAGCTTTTTTGCTTCTTCCGTCAGTTCATCACGGAAATCCGGGTGGGCGATCCGGATCAGCGCCCGGGTCCTCTCCCTGAGATTAAACCCTTTGAGCCAGGCCACTCCGTATTCAGTAACAATATATTGGACATCGTTACGGGTGGTGGTGACCAGAGCCCCCGGTGTCAGGGTCGGCACAATACTGGAATGCATGACTCCGTTTTTATCTTTGTATGTAGAATATAGGGCCAGAAAAGCTTTGCCGCCCTTGGAGCGCCAGGTCCCTTCCGTAAAATCCATCTGCCCGCCGGCACCTGAGTACTGCCGGGTCCCAATTGCTTCTGAGGCGCATTGCCCGGTAAAGTCAGCCTCCAAAGTAGCATTGATCGATACTACATTATCATTGCGGGAAATATTATAGGGATCATTGACCCATTCGGAGTCATATAATTCGACCAGGGGATTGCGATCCATAAAATCATATAGTCTTTTGGTTCCCATAGCAAAACAAGCGATCCATTTACGGGGCATAAAGTTCTTTTTGGCACAGGTGATCACCCCCGCCTCATAAAGGTCGACCATGGTATCACATAGCATTTCAGTATGGATCCCCAGATCCTTCTTATTGATCAGGTATTTGGCTACCGCATTGGGCATACCGCCGATCCCCAACTGCAGACAGGCTCCGTCCGGCACCATATCAGCGATATACTGTCCTATCAGTTCATCCTGTTCAGATATTGGAATAGGCGGCAGCTCAAACAGTGGTACATCATTTTCAACAATGGCCGCCAGCTCTGAGATATGAAAATGGTTGTTACCATTGGTCCAGGGCATGTGTTGATTCACTTCAGCTAAAATGGTACAGCCTGGATTGCGGCGGATAAACCCATAGATATACTCCGGATTGGCACCGGTACTGAAATACCCATGTTTATCCATGGGCGAAACGGTGATCATGGCTGCATGCAGTCCTACCCGGGCAGTCATCAGCGGTCCGTCTGCCAGGCGGTGCGGCACATAGGAATAATAGTTGTTTTCCAGGAAATACCTCTCTAATGGACCAGCATACATCGTGTCCAATGTGTTGTTGTACTGCTCACATTTTTCGATCAATTCCGGATTATGCAATGCGCTGGGCCGAACCGAAAGCGAAAAGAGAAATCTGGCGTTTTTTAAATCTCCCGCCGCCATTCTGCGTATCAGTGCATCCGCGATCTGCGTCGGCTGCCCGTTGATGGAAGCCGAGGCGATCAATTGTCCGTCCGACAGAAGCTTGACCGACTCTTCCGGTGACATCAGCTTGCTTTTGTACATTTCCTTCCATTTGGTTTCCATTGCATTCCCTCCCCCATGAAAACTTATTCGTAAATTTTTTCACCTTCCGTGAAGGCATTCAATGCATCCAGTTCACTGTTGCGTTTTTCTCCGGTGGAGATTTCTGCCAGTCTTTCCCGGTAATGCTCGTGCTGGATGATCAAACTCATGATCTCATTTGTCCCGACCCAAATCATGGACAACCTTAAATCACGGACAATTTTTTCGATGGGATACACATCCGTATAGCCTATCCCGCCCATTATTTGCATAGCCAGATTGGCAACATCCCAGCACTGCTCAGTCACAAACTTCTTGGACTCGGACGCCATGCGCCGACAGCGGCTGGCTTTTACCCGGCCGGAATCAATAGCCAGTGCCGTGGTGTGGATCATGGCTCGGGCGCTGTCCAGCTTAGTGACCATTTCTGCTACCTTAAAGCTGACTGCCTGAAAATTTTTTATTTCCGTACCAAAAGCTTTTCGCTTGGTACTGTAGTCGGTGGCGATCTCCAGAGCCGGACGGGCAGCACCAATGGTCATCGCAGCTGTACCAAACCGTTCAGGTATCATCATTTGATTAAATACGATACCCGCTCCGTTTATTTCTCCGATCACGTTTTCTTTTGGAACCCTGACATCTTCGAAAACGACCCGGGCAGTACCTCCGCCGCGGGAACCCATCAGATTATATAAGTACTCCGTTTTGACTCCCATGTCCCGTTCCACCATAAAACAGGTCATCGATTTGCTGGCAGGAGCATTCGGGTCGGTTTTGGCATAAACCAAAAAGTAATCAGCCCCTTCGCCGCCGACAATAAAACGCTTTTGACCATTTAAAATAAAATCGTCGCCGTCTCTTCTGGCAATGGTAGTAGCCCCGAAGAAGTCAGATCCTCCCCGGGGTTCGGTCAGACATTCTGCCGCATATTTTTCTCCTTTACAGATGGGCGGCAGGTACTTCTGCTTTTGTTCTTCTGTGCCAAAATGAACCAGTGCTTCTGTCACCACATCTCCAGTCACGCCCCAGGCACAACCGAAAATATAACCAGGGACGCATACTTCTTCGGCAACGATGATGTCATCTTGCCACTGCCCCCCTCTTCCGCCATATTCTTTCGGTACCCGGATGCCGATCAAATTACGTCTTCCCGCTTCGACCATGAATTCTTTCGGATATTTGATTTTCTCTGCATCCATATCCAAAATATATTCACGGGGGATCCATTTGACCAAAGCTCTGGCTTGATCTCGAAGCTGCAGCTGCTCTGGTGTCATCAAAAAATCAAACATATTTATCACGCTCCCTACTTAAATTATTACACTTTGTCATAAAAAATCCTCTTTTGTAATGAATGAATTTTATCGTTTTTTCTCTGTCGATCTCGCATGGGATTTGATCAATGATCAGAGAGTCATTGCATTGGAACAAGGTGAATCGAGACCGGCATGGAACCCTGATTCACCAGGTCCGCAAACACTGATTATAATTGACATTCCCCCAAAGCTTGTGTATCATAAAGAAGTTCGGGGCGTAGCGCAGCTTGGTAGCGCGTCTGGTTTGGGACCAGAAAGTCGCACGTTCAAATCGTGTCGCCCCGACCATTTTAAAAGCAAAAACCCGCCGAAGCCGGCGGGTTCTTTTTACTGGCACGATTTTTCCTTCACTGTTGTCCCTTTTACATTATTCCTGGTAAAGTTTTTCCACTTCACCAGCGAAGTTTTTCAGGATCACCCGGTGTTTTGTCTTGGAGGTTGGCGTCATTTCGTCTTTGCTTTGCAGGAACTTGCGAGGCAGAATGGTGAATTTCTTGACCCTTTCAAAATCAACCAATTCCGTATTCGCCGTTTCCACAGTCTTAGCTACGATTTCTAAGTGAACCGTAGTTGATTCAAAGCTTTGAATAAATTATTATTTTAGATAACAAGGATGGTGATAGAAATGAAAATATCTGAGATCATGACCAGAAAACCGTATGTACTATCTCCAGCGCAAACCATTGATGAAGCTGCCAGACTTTTTTTACGCCATCATATCGATGGGGCTCCGGTCGTTGACACCCAAAATCAGCTAATCGGACTTATTGGCAAGACTCAGTTATACCAGGCCCTGGCTGACAACACCGCGCTTAATTGTCCCATTGAGAAAATAATGATCACCGAAGTCATAACCTGCCATCCTGATGATGATATCGACACGATCATTGATAAAGACTTGAGTCGTCTGCCGATTATTGAAGATGGGAAAGTAATCGGTATCGTTACCTTTTCTGATTTGATTAGACATTATAATATGGAAATAAAAGATTTAAAAGATGTAAAGCTGATGAAAGAGCAATTGGATGCTATTTTTGAAGCCTCTTTTGATTATTTGTTTGTAACTGATGCTGAGGGTAAAGTAACCAAAGCCAATCAGGCATATTACCGGATTACGGGGATAAAACCCGAGGAGGTCATCGGGAAAACTATGTATGAGCTGGTAGCTCAGGGTTTTTATGACCGCTCCTGCAGTGTGGAAGTAATTGAAACCTTAAAACCGGTTACATTTGTACAGAAGATCAAGACTGGACGCACAGTTCTGGTTACCGGAAACCCAGTTTTTGATGAAAACGGTAAGCTGATCAGCGTTATAACCAACGGTCGCGATATTACCGAACTCAATGAACTGAAGCATACAGTAGAACACGTCAAGAGTTTGAGCCAGCATTACAAAAACGAGTTGAAGAGAGTAAAAGGCTGGTCGGACTTCGTTGTAGCAGCCCCGGTCATGGTGGAATTGATGGAAAAAATCTCGCATCTGGCGCAGTTTGATTCGGCAGTTATAATTACTGGTGAATCAGGAGTAGGCAAGGAAATAATAGCCCATCAAATCCACCTGCAAAGTCCTCGAAGCCAGAAACCTTATATTCGCATCAACTGCGCAGCGATACCCGAAAATCTTCTGGAATCGGAGCTATTCGGCTACGTAGAAGGCGCTTTTACCGGTGCCAAAAAAGGGGGTAAAATCGGTATATTTGAGCTTGCCAACAGCGGCACCCTGCTTTTGGACGAAATTGGTGAACTTCCGCTCGGCATGCAGGCTAAATTATTAAGAGTCATACAAGAAAACGAAGTAACCCGTATCGGCAGCACCAAGACCAATAAAATCGATGTGAGAATCATTACTTCCACCAATCGTGACATTAATGAAATGGTTAAGAATAATCAATTCCGCAAAGATTTATTTTATCGTTTGAATGTTGTCCCCATAAGAGTTCCCTCCTTGCGTGAGAGGCGGGAAGAGATCCCTGCACTGGTACATCATTTTCTGGATAAGTTTAACAACCAGTATAGACTGCACAAACAAATAGATCCACGCTTGATAAATAAATTGATGAATTACGATTGGCCGGGAAATATACGTGAACTAAGCAATGTGA
>CAZNPR010000024.1:0-5568 GCA_964574965.1 uncultured Syntrophomonas sp.
TAAATCCGATCGCAGTACCAAAGCCCCGGGATATTCCCTGCAGGAAATTGATATAAAGCAACCGTCGCGGATTATTTAACATATCAACGTATTCTGCCAATTTCATCTTTTCCATATTGATCGATAGTGCGTCGATCTTATCACTTAAACGATCCAGCTTGCTTTTTTGTTCTTTTTCGCGCACGATTTTATACTTCAAACTACCCCCCTCCTGTCTGTTAATAGTTATTATTGCCATGAAAATTATATAACATTCATTTTGGCCGATAGCTTTCAAAAGCCAGGATCTGCCCGGTATAAACGCAGCGAATTAATTATTTAAAGCATGGATGGGAGCAGGGATCCTGCCCTTACGATTGATAAAAGCCTCGGAAGAAAAATTGTTTACTGCCATGACCGGCGCTCTTCCCAGGAGTCCGCCAAATTCCACCCAGTCTCCGACTTTTTTCCCCGGTGCCGGGATCAGGCGAACTGCCGTAGTCTTACGGTTTATCATGCCGATCGCCGCCTCGTCAGCGATGATCCCGGAGATGGTCGCAGCAGGAGTATCGCCCGGTATCGCGATCATATCAAGGCCCACTGAACATACGGAGGTCATGGCTTCCAGTTTGTCGATATTTAAAGCTCCGGCAACAACTGAATCCATCATTCCGGCATCTTCACTCACCGGTATGAAAGCCCCCGATAAGCCGCCTACATTGGAGGACGCCATCGCTCCGCCTTTCTTAACTGCATCATTCAACAATGCCAGGGCAGCTGTACTGCCATGCGCTCCAACCATCTCAAGCCCCATCGATTTAATGATTTCCGCCACGCTGTCTCCAATCGCCGGTGTCGGCGCTAAAGATACGTCAACGATCCCAAAAGGGACACCCAGCCGTTCTGATGCTTCTCTGCCAACCAGTTCACCCATACGGGTAATTTTAAAAGCGGTATTCTTAATGATATTCGCCAGGTCGCCCAAGCTGATGTCAGGATGTTTTCTCACTACGTTTAAAATAACTCCCGGACCGCTGATCCCGATATTGATGGTCGATTCAGCTTCGCCGATGCCATGAAAGGCGCCGGCCATAAATGGATTATCTTCTACAGCATTGCAGAAGACCACGAGTTTGGCACACCCCAGACCATTTTTATCCCCGGTTCTTTCTGCAGTAGCTTTGATCACGTGGCCCATCATATAAACCGCATCCATGTTGATCCCTGCTTTGGTGGTGCCCAGATTAACGGATGCACAAACTCTTTCTGTGGAGGCAAGGGTTTCCGGTATCGCCTCCAATAAGGTTCGGTCGCCATTGCTGAAACCTTTATGGACCAGTGCGGTAAAACCGCCGATGAAATTTACCCCCACATCCCGTGCAGCCTCGTCAAGATAACGACCGATGGTGACCATTCCCTCCCGGGAAAGTCCGTTTCCAACGATCGATACCGGGGAAACTGCGATCCGCTTGTTAATGATCGGAATGCCATATATCTTTTCTATCTCATCCCCGACCTGAACCAGATTTTTAGCATAGTCACGGATTTTGGCATATACTTTTTTCCCGGTATTCACACCATCGATATCACGGCAGTCCTGAATATTGATCCCCATGGTTATCGTCCGTATATCCAGCTTTTCTGTGTGCAGCATCGAAACGGTTTCCAGTACTTCGTCTTTGCTGAAACTAAAAGGCATAAGGTCACCCCTTTTATATGTAATCAGGGGCTATGTCGACATTATCATCGCCATAACCCCTTATAAGCATCAGATCCTGTGCATGAACTTAAAAATGTCTTCATGCTGTACGGTTATTTCAAGGTTCATTGGTCCCCCTTGTTCCTGCAGCAGCTTTTTTAAATCTCCCACATCCAACTTGCTTGCAGCGATGTCTGCCACCATGACCATGGTGAAAAAGCCTTGCAAAATGGTTTGGCTGATATCAAGAATATTGATATTGTTGCCGGCCAGGATCGCTGAGATCTTGGCAATGATCCCCACCTGGTCATGTCCCAGGACAGTAATGATTATTTTCTCCGGCTCTCCCAAAGCATAAACCCCCTATCTGTTTTTCAATGTTTCCACTACTTCAGCACAACGGCCGCATAGACATGCGCCGCTGTCGGTGGATATTTCTTCAATGATCCAGCAGCGTTCACATTTTTCTCCTTCTGCTGCTTGTACCTTCACGCCGATGCCAGCCACATGTTCCAAACTTACAGCATCATCGGCTGGCTTTGCGTCAGTGATTTCTACTTTGGATACGATAAAGAATTTGTCCGGGTCAGGGGTGCTGCGAAGCAGTTCCAGCCAATTGTCTCCGGCATAAATGGTTACACTGGCCCCCAGGGAATGGCCGATAACTTTGGCGACTCGAGCTTCTTCCAAAGCTTTGGTCACCACTTCGCGTACCTGCAGCAATTTGTCAATGCGGTCTTCCATCTCATCATTCAGGTATTGGTCATTGGCCGCAGGCCATTCCAGGAGTTGAACACTGTCCGGCTGGTTTTCCCGCCTGATATGACTCCATATCTCTTCGCTGGTAAAGGCTAAAACTGGAGTCAAAATAATCACCAGTGAATTGATCAATTCATAGAGTACCGTCTGGGCGGCTTTCCTTTCCGGATCATCCGGCAGGGAGCAGTATAATTTATCTTTTAAAATATCGAAATAGATATTGCTCATATCCACCGTACAGAAGTTGTGCACCGAATGGAAAGCCACATGAAATTCATATTGTTCATAGGCTTTGGTCACTCTGCGCAGTAGTTGGTCTTTTTTCAGCAAAGCCCATTTATCCAGATCCGTCAGATTTTCATAAGCAACGGTATCGGTTTCCGGATCAAAATCGAATAAATTGCTCAGCATAAAGCGGCAGGTGTTGCGGATCTTCCGGTAAGCCTCGGCGCTTTGTTTGATGATATTGTCTGAAACCGAAACGTCATTGCGATAGTCGGCAGAAGAGACCCACAGTCTTAATATATCTGCTCCCATCTGATCGATCATTTTCAAAGGATCAACAACATTCCCCAGGGATTTGGACATCTTGCGGCCCTGTTCATCCACGGTGAAACCATGGGTCAGCACTTTTCGGTAAGGCGCCGTCCCTTTGACTGCCACCGCCGTGGACAGAGAGGAATTAAACCATCCCCGGTGCTGGTCGCTGCCTTCCAGGTACATATCGGCCGGCCAGCTTAAGTCTTCATACGTTTCCAGTACCGCCATATGGCTGGAACCGGAATCGAACCAGACATCCATGATATCCGTCTCTTTACGGAAATGCCTCCCTCCGCAAGCTGGGCATTCCAGCCCTTCCGGGATCAGTTCTTCCGCAGACCTGGCGAACCATATATCGGAACCGTGTTCCCGGAACAAATCACTGATATGATCGATGGTTGCTTGATTGATGACCGGTTCCTGGCATGCTTCACAATAGAAGATCGGGATCGGAACGCCCCAGGTACGCTGACGGGAAATACACCAGTCTCCCCTGTCTCTGACCATATTATAGATCCGGTCTCTTCCCCAGAAGGGGATCCATTCCACCTGGTCGATGGCATCTAAGGCTGCCTGGCGGAAGGAATCGATTGAAGCAAACCATTGTTCCGTAGCCCGGTAAATGATGGGGTGTTTACAACGCCAGCAATAGGGGTATTGGTGATCCACCCGGGCCGTTTTCAGCAGCATCCCTCTGGCTTCCAGCAATTCAATGATAGGTTTATTGGCATCATTGACCTGCATGCCAGTAAAAGGCGCAGCCTGCTCCGTAAACCTGCCGCTGTTGTCGACCGGTGATATGACCTCCAAACCGTATTCTTTCCCCACATAGAAGTCATCTTCTCCATGACCAGGCGCCGTATGCACACAACCGGTCCCGGCCTCCAGCGTTACATGGTCCCCCAGTACCACTAAAGAATCCCGGTCATAAAAGGGATGACGGCAAACCGCTCTTTCCAGCGCCGCACCCTTGAATTCTTTGATTATTTTATACTCGCTCCATCCCAGTTCTGCTGCTACTTTTTCCAGCAGTCCCTTGGCTGCGACATACTGCTCTTCCCCTACAGCAGCCAGCACATAATCCAGTTTGGCATTCAGCGAAATACCAGTATTGGCAGGGATCGTCCAGGGAGTGGTGGTCCAGATGATAACAAAAGCATCTTCCGGAATGATCCCTTTGCCGTCTTTGACCGGGAATTTGACATAGATCGAAGGAGAGGTCTTGTCATTATATTCGACTTCTGCTTCCGCCAGAGCCGTTTCACAATCATAACACCAGTAGACCGGCTTGAGGCCTTTGTATATATAACCTTTAAGGGCCATAGCGCCAAAAACTTTAATCTGGATCGCTTCAAATTCCGGCTTCAGGGTCACATAAGGATGGTCCCAGTCACCCCTTACCCCCAGGCGTTTGAAACTCTTCCGCTGGATATCCACGTATTTCAAAGCATAATCCCGGCAATGCTGCCGGAAGCTGACTATATCAGTCTTCTTGCGATCCAGTCCCAGGTCTTTGATGGCCTGTTGTTCAATTGGCAGGCCATGGGTATCCCAGCCCGGTACATAAGGGGTATCATATCCAGTCATGGAATGGAACTTGACAATGATATCCTTTAACACCTTATTCAAAGTATGGCCTAAATGAATGTTCCCATTGGCATACGGAGGCCCATCATGCAGGATAAATGTCGGCCGGCCCTGGTTTTTATTCTGCACGCGCCGGTAAATATCAGTATCCTCCCAGAATTTTAAGATCTCCGGTTCCCGTGCCGGCAGATTTGCCCGCATGGGAAAGGTGGTATTGGGTAAATTTAAAGTATCATCATATTTGCCCTTGCCCATTTAAAATTTCACCTCATTATTTAATTTTCGTTTTTAAAAAACAAGAAACCTTTCATCCCTAGGGACGAAAGGTATTCTTCCGCGGTACCACCCTTATAGCATCAGCCATGATGCCTCTCAAGCTTTTAACGCAAGCAACGTTCAAACCTAACTTATTTCGGAATGAAAGCTCCCGGGTGATGTTCAGCGCTGTTGCAATAATCTGGCTTTCACCATTCCAGACTCGCTTTGTATTTGCGTTTTCCGCCTACTGTCCCGTTCTTAGCTGATCACATGTTCACTTTTCTTCAAAAATCTTATTTATTTTAGCATACCGTTCCATTCTAAACAACTATTTCTGTTTATGACCAGCTCGGCTGCTTATATGTCATGAGGCTTTCCTCATATTTTCTGCTTTCATCCTGTGTCCGGCTCTGTTCCAGCCCTTTAATCCATTATTTTTGCACATTTTTTACTGATTATACAATCCTGGCATTTGGGATTACGTGCAGAGCAAATTTTACGGCCGTGAGCAATAAAAATATGATGGGCTTCCCCCCATCGCTCTTCCGGTATCAACTGTTTTAAGCCCAGCTCGGTTTTTGCCGGGTCTTTCGCTGCCACCATCCCGATGCGGTTCACCACTCTATTCACATGGGTGTCAACACCCAGTCCGGGTTTGTTGAATCCCACTGCCAAAATCACATTGGCAGATTTGCGTCCTACCCCGGGCAGCTTCACCAGTTCGTCGAACTCGTCCGGTATACTGC
>CAZNPR010000024.1:5668-24473 GCA_964574965.1 uncultured Syntrophomonas sp.
TGGGCAGGAAAAACGGAGGCTTTATCGACCAGCCCTACCTTGCGCAGTAATTCCATGGCCATGTCTTCCGCAGCCTGCTTGTTCATCCCTTTGATGCGAATCGGCGCCATGGTAATATTCTGCAGGGTGGTGCGGTGGGGAAACAGATTAAACAACTGGAAAACCATTCCCAGTTGCTGTCTGACTTTATTGATATCGGTCCTGGGATTGGTCAGTTCCTGTCCGTCAATAAATATTTGTCCGGAATCCACCTGTTCCAATTGATTGATACATCGTAAAAAGGTACTTTTGCCTGACCCGCTGGGACCTATTACACAAACTACTTCCCGGGGAGCTATATGGCAATTGATGCCCTTCAAAACTTTCAGGTGGCCAAAACTTTTGTGCAGATCTCTTACTTCGATCATTCCGTAGCCAATCTCCTTTCCGCATAGTCACCCAATATTGAAAGAACCTTGGTCATAACAAGATAGATCATGGCTACGCCGCCCCAAACCCATACGGCTTCATAGTAGGTGGAATAGACCAGTCTGCCCCGGTGGGTAAGTTCTTCCGCGGCGATGGTCGACACCAGGGAGGTATCTTTTAAGAGCATGATAAATTCATTGATCAGCGGGGGAATAACGATCTTATACGCCTGGGGCAGGATAACCAGCCACATCGCCTGAACGTGGTTCATCCCCAGCGATCTGGCCGCTTCCATCTGGCCTTTGTCAACTGCCTGAATGCCGGCTCTGACGATTTCGGCAATATAGGCTCCACTGTTTAAGGAGCAGGTAATGACCGCCGCCTGAAAAGGTGAGGTTTCAGTCAAAATCAAAGGGAGCACCCCGAAATACATCAGCAATATCTGCACAAACAATGGAGTGCCGCGGAAAAAATCAATGTAGACCGCTGCAAAAAACCGCAGCAAGCGGCTGGCGGACATTTTAAACAAACCAAAAACCAATCCCAGCAGCATACCAAAGGCCACAGATAAAGCGGTAATTTTCAGCGTCAGCAGTGCACCTTCCAGTAAATATCCTAAATGGGAAGAGAGGATCACGTATCCTCTGATCCCCATTAAATATTCAGATAGACTGGTACCTGTTATGATATTCAGTGCAGTAACGTACATAAATAATATCCTTCCGACAAAATGAAAGCGCGGGGCTGCCCGCGCTTATCGTACTCAGGCTAAATCAGTTATTTAAACCATTTGGCATAGATCTCATCATAGGTTCCATTGTCTTTGATCTTCTGCAAACCGTCGTTCAGCTTGTTCAGCAATTCGGTATCGCCTTTCTTTACCGCGATCCCATAGTTATCTTCGGCAGCAAAGACTTCTCCGACCGTTTTCACTTTATCTTTGCCTTCGGTATTTACATAGTACATGGTGACCGGATGGTCATTGATGACTGCATCAACTACGCCATTTTCCAGAGCCATATAGGCTTCACCGGTACTGTTGAAAATACTTACTTCGGTGGCAGCATTCTTTTCTTTCACGCCATTGCAGGCATCTGCTCCGGTAGTTCCGATCTGGGCAGCGATCTTTTTACCTTCCAGATCTTCCAAACCCTTGATGTCATTGTTATCAGCTTTTACGGCCACAATAAGCCCGGCTTGGAAATAAGGCTCGGTAAAATCTACTGATTCTTTACGTTCATCAGTGATGGAGATCGCAGCAATGGCACAATCGATCTGGCCGGTTTGGATCGCCGGGATCAATGCATCAAAGCCCAGACTGTTGATCTCAACTTCCATATTTTCTTCTTCCGCGATGGCTTTGATCAGCTCCATGTCAAAACCCACATATTCTCCGCCTTCCATAAATTCCATGGGTGGGAAGGTGGTTTCAGATCCAACGACCAATTTGGCTTTTTCTTCTCCTGCAGGCGGTGCGGTTTGATCTGCCGATTTATTACTGCCGCAGCCAACGGCGGTGAAAATCAATCCCAAAATAAGCAGCCCGGTTAAAATCAATCTCATTTTTTTACTCATTAAAACAACCACTCCTTCTCTTTCTTCATACTCTTCTTCCGAATTTCATTATATCGATATTATAACGAGTTATAAATTAATCGACAATGATTAATTCAAATAATTGCATATAATGGGCCGGTAGATAAAGAAATTTCCGTTATCCAGCCTTGAACCCTTTCACGTCCGGGCATAATTATTCAGGAACAAGTGAGTTTACTGACCTGCTTTATTTTTGTTTTGCATCATGTGCAGCAATGTCGGTTAACCTAAAGGAAAAAGAGGTCAGAGAATTGTCAAACTTCAGCCCGAGGGCCCAGGCAGAAGTGGCCATATTATTAGTAGCGGTGATTTGGGGCGCTACCTTCGTAGTTGTTAAAGAAGCGCTGGCTGAGATAGGTCCTTTTTTGTTTTTAGGCATTCGTTTCTTCATCGCATTTTTCGTCCTGATCCTGCTCTCTTTTCACAATATCAGGCAGATCAAGCCTGCGACCCTGTCGGCAGGCTGTTTATTAGGCTTCTTTCTATTTATCGGATATATTTTTCAAACGGTGGGTCTGCAGCAGACCACTGCCTCCAATGCGGCTTTTATTACCGGGGTCAGTGTGGTACTGGTTCCGGTCATCTATGCGGCCATCAGTTTCAGATGGCCTGACTTTAAAACCATCCTTACCGGGTTCATCGCAGTCATCGGCTTGTTTTTGATGTCGGTCCAGTCTGGTGCTTTCGCCCTGGCCTACGGTGATATCCTGGTGCTTATCTGTGCCTTTGGTTTTGCTTTCCATGTAGTTTTTGTAGCCCGACTTTCCCATCGCCACAATCCGGTAGCAATAACCGGAGTGCAAATTCTTTTTGTGGGATTGGTTTGTCTGGGGATCGGGATCTTCATTGAACCCCTTCCCGCCCGTTGGTCTGCGAATACCATCACAGCGATCTTTATTACGGCTGTTTTTGCCACTGCTCTGGCTTTTTTGATCCAAAATGCCCTGCAAAAACACAGCACGCCTTCCAGGTTTGCGATTGTTTTGGCTTCAGAACCGGTCTTTGCTGCCCTGGCTGGTTATCTGTGGGCGAATGAAACTTTTACGGTCCGTACATTGACCGGTGCGGGGCTGATATTACTGGCCATGCTGATCTCCATACTGGTACGCCGGCCCAGAAATCTGATAGGGCCGACTCATTGATCATGATTTGATGGTGATTGGCGGTCGGTATGTAATAAGGAAGGATGGTTTTGCTTTACTGCAGGAGTTCTTGAGAAAATGATCCTGACAAGAAATATCTAAGCAAACTCATTATTTTAAATCCAGCTTGCTTAAAATTTCTTCCCGGGTGATTCCCTTGATCTCGATCAGTTTATGGGTGGAAGTATCGCCTTTAAGGATGGTGACAGATTTTTTCGGTATGGCCAGGGACTGGGCGAGAAATTCGATCAGCATTTTATTGGCTTCGCCTTCGACCGGCGGTGCAGTGATTTTCAGTTTCAGTCTGCCCTCTTGTTCGCCGACGATCATATTCTTCGCCGAGCGGGGCTGCACCTTGACCTCCATTCGAACGCCGCCTTTTATATCGGTTATCCCCAACATGCTATTTACCTTTCAACTCAGCTTTTTCGAGCTTTTCCAAAACCTCTTTCAGATCCCTGCCGAAAAAGAACTCCGTCATCTCTTCTACTTTCTTTTGATTCTTTTCCAGTATTTCCATTTGTCCGGCTACCTGGCCTTTGAGTTCAAGATTAAACATATTTAATCGTTTTACAACATCCTGATATAAAACAAATATCTCCATTATCTTTCTTTTGGCATCATCGATCAGCTTTTCTGATTCCATTTGGGCATTGGTTTTGATGTTTTCTGCGGTCTGTTGTGCCAGGATCAGGCTGCTGTTCATAGTTTCTTCAATCCTTTTGAACTTGCTCAATTCATATTCCAGCCGTTGGATCGCTTCTTTCAACTGGGCGTTTTCCACAAACAGTGCCTCATAATCATCCGCAATGATCTCCAGGAATTCTTTAACTTCCTCCTGATCAAAGCCGCGCATGGCTTTTTTAAACTGGTAGTTGTGTATTTCCATTGAAGTGATCATATGAATAGCCTCCTGACTGAATTAATTTTCAAAATATGATGGGACTTTCGTTAACCCGCTGGGAAACAGCTCGATCAGGGCTTGATAGTCATCTGTCCCAAGGGGTTCAGCTTTATTGATCCTGTCGATGGCCCGTCTGTATATCGCTATGACTTTACCTAATAGCGCAGGGTCATAAAATTGACCATCGATACGTATATAGCGTAAACCGATCTGGCTTAAAGCAGGCAAATCGTTATATAAACATAAGTCAAAGGGATGGTATATATAATTCCTGCAGGCTTGATCGGTCCTAACCGCATAAGCCTGTCCCTTTTTATCCAGCAGATGATACGCATGCTCGCTGCATTTGATTCCGCAATGGGAGCCATCAGTTTCGATCAGACAATGGTCTGTTATCAACCCGCACAGCGGTCCTTGTACTATTACTTCCAGCAAATCGTCTGTTTTAAGCATTGAAGCCAGACTGTCGGGATCCAGTTCCGGTGAAGCAGTGACCCCTGTTAGCCCTTGCCGGACTGCAAGCACAACCGCAGCTTGATTGGTTATGTTTAAGCCTGCTCCTCCTGACACCTTGCAGCCTTGGGCTTTGAACGACTGGAAACTGCCATAATCATTAACGATCACTCCGGCAATATCCTGGGACAGATATTTAAAAGCTGCCAGGTTTAATGCTTCCACATCCTTCTGGGTCACGATACGGGGCGTTTCCAGCCAAACATGCAAATTTTCACCCCGTCCCCAATCGATCACTTCCTGAACCCGGTCCCTTCTATCATCCGTTTGCCGAAATTTCTCCAAACCAATGATGACTTTATCAGCCCCATTTTTGACTGCCTCAGCAGCACTTGTAACATTGTGTACTTTGACGGTGAGTTCTTTTATTTTGTTTTTATACATAAAATCATCGGTACTTGCGAGGCTGGGCCTGTCAGATGCGGACAGCAGCTTTAAATCGAATGCCCGGCTGATGAACATAGGTTCTCTGGTACCGGTGGGATCTACATAGCTAGGATTCGGCTTGCCCCATAAGTTACCGGTGGTAAAATTCCGTATTTTTTTATTTTCCAGTTCCAGCATTTCATCCTGGTCAATACCAGGGTCATCCGGATCATGAATGATCCGGTCCAGGGCCCGGCGGTAAGTCTTCACCAGATGACGCAGATATTCTTTATCCCTCATCCTGCCCTCGATCTTGAATGATACCACCCCTGCATCGATCAAAGCAGCCAGGCAGGGATAAAGGCATAAATCATTGCTGGCCAGCAGATATTGATATTCGCTGTCCGCAGCCAGCGCATACTGCCATCGGCAGGGTTTGACACAACATCCCCGGTTGGCACTTTGTCCGGAAACAAAACTGCTTAAATGACATTGTCCGGTATGTGATATACATAAGTCACCGTGGACAAAAAATTCGATTTCCAAATGGGTTTCCTGATGAATGGCAGCGATCTCTTCCAGACTCAAATTTTTCGAAAAGATCGCCCGGGTAAACCCCAGGTCTTCCAAATACTGCGCTGCCGGCAAACTGGCTATTCCCATCTGCACACTGGCATGCAGCGGAGTCGTCAGGCCCAGTTCCCGATATATTTGAACAATGCCCATATCCTGGACGATAAAACCGTCGACCCCCATATTTTCCAGGCCTTGCAGATATTCTTTGATCTGACCGATTTTCTGGTCATTGTATAAATTATTGACGGTTATATATAACTTTTTGTTTTTTTCGTGCAGCAAAACTGCCGCCGCTTTGATCTCTGATTCAGAAAAGTTGAAATCAGGTCTCAGCATGCGCATATTGAAACCTTTTCCGCCTAAATATACTGCATCTGCACCTGCTTCAATGACCTGCTCCAATACGTCCCATTTACCAGCCGGGGCTAAGAGCTCAAGTTCAGGAAATTCCATGATTTAAAACCCCGTTAATAACATATATAAGATTTGATGTACCAACCTTTGAGCAATGGTCAAAACAAAAATAACAATGATGGGAGAAAAATCAATGCCTCCAGCTACCGGGACCAACTTATAAAATGGCTTCATCACCGGCCCGGTAATATCATAGACAAATTTAATGATCGGTTGGTAAGGATCGTGTCTTACCCAGGACAGCAATACTCTGATAACAACCAGCCATATAAGGACCTGAAATGCGATATCCACTACGTTAATAATCTGCACAGCCGCATACGTTGACAAACTGCTTCCTCTCCTTTGTTTTATTCACCTAATTCTCCAGCCCGTTGGAAAGCTTTTTGTACCGCCTCCAAATACGCTGACCTGACCCCCCGGCTTTCCAATTCTGAAACTGCAGCCATGGTCGTACCTCCGGGAGAAGAAATCTTATCCCGTAAAATCGCCGGATGTTCACCGGTCTTTTCCAGCAATTCAATACTTCCTTTAATCGTCTCAATGACTAAAAATTGTGCTATTTCTTGATTTAATCCGATGCTTAGAGCCGCATTGACCAAAGCTTCCACCATCAGAAGCACATAAGCCGGACCACTGCCTGAAACAGCCGTAATGGCATTTAAATTATTTTCTTCTATAATGACGCATTTGGCAATATTAATAAATATTTGTTCTGCTAATTTTATATGTCTGGCTGCGGCATAATTTCCGCCTGAAATAGCAACAACTCCCATGCCGGCCAGGCAGGGAGTATTTGGCATCGTTCTTACCACCGGAATCGGTCCGGTTTTTGCTTCCAAAATTTTTATGGTTATGCCAGCTGCTACCGATATCAACAGTTTTTCTTGGTTCCAGTATGGGTTGGTATCGTTAAGTACGTCCCGGACCTGCTGTGGTTTTACCGCTAAGAGAATGATATCACTGGCACTGATCAAATCAGGAACGGATTGAAAAGCTGCCTTAAACTCCCGGGCAAATAAGCCGACCCTTTCCCGGCTTATATCATTGATAAATATATTCTTTATCGCAATACTGTTGTTTTCGGTCAGCCCCTTGGTAATCGCGTAAGCAATTTCTCCGCACCCGATAATCCCCAGCGACCAGGACACTATTTGCTGTCCCCGTAATTATTGAACAAACTGCCCCTTCTAATCAAACGGAGATCTTTGGAGATCTCAACATTGCTGGGTGTAAATATAAAAATCGTTTTCCCCAGCTGCTGACTGTTGCCTTCCAAAGCGTAGGTCGTTCCGCTGATAAAATCAACGATCCTTTGACAAGCATCTGGCGGCGTGTTTTCCAGGTTCAAAATGACCTGCCGTCTATTTTTTAAATGGTCTGCCAATGCCTGAGCTTCATCGAAGTTCTCCGGTTCACATACCACTACTTTCATATTCTTATTGGTATGTATACTGACTACATTCGGTACGCCCCGGGAACTGCCCTCATTGATCTCAGAGGTTTCGAGCATTTGATCATCCAATTGATCATTATCCACACCAAACCATGCCCAAAATTTTTCCATCAAAGCCATACATCAAACCTCCCTGATATAATTAGAATGCTTTTTATTTAAAACCTGTCTGTCAGGTGTTAAAAAGGGAACTGCCGATCCTTACGATATTAGCTCCTTCTTCAACGGCTATTTCATAATCCTGGGACATTCCCATTGATAAATAATTCAGGTCACAATGCTTAAAATCTTGTTTTAACATCATCTGCCGGATGTTGGACATTTCTCTGAAGATACTTCTTATTTCTCCCACTGGCGCATCAAGGGGCGCCATGGTCATGAACCCGGCGATCTTCATCATCTTCAGCTGTCCGGCTTCCGCCAGAAAACTCTTGACCAATTCAGGTGCCAGACCGGATTTCTGCTTTTCTCCCGAAATATTGACCTGTAATAAAACCTGCGTTTCCATATTAACAGCCTGGCCGGCTTTATTGATCTCTTCCGCTAATTTCCATCGATCCAACGAATGGATCAAAAAGGTTTTCCCAATTATATCTTTGACTTTATTGGTCTGCAGTTGACCGATAAAATGCCACCTGGCCGCTGGCAGGCTCTGCTGTTTCACGATGAATTGCTGAGCCCGGTTCTCGCCGAAGTCGCTGATCCCCAATGCATACGCCTGGGAGACCGTTGCAGTGTCAACTGTCTTGCTTACTGCTACAAGCATTATGTCGGCAGGATCTCTGCCATTCCTTGCAGCAGCTTTTTCAAGGTTGCGAGTGATTTCAGCATAATTTTGTCTTAAATTTTCCATAATTTCTTTTAAAAATCTCCCAGATATAATATTACCATAGTTTTGGGGTTTTATATATTAAAATCTACCTTTTTTATGGTTTTTTATCCATAATAATGTAATATATTATTTTTTATTAATTGCGCGGTTTTCTTGCAGGCCGATCACCGCCGCCATTCTTCCAGTTTTTCCCCTTTCGGCCCGATAGGAAAAAAACAGATCATTTCGGCATTTGGTGCAAAGTTCACACACAATAATGTTTTGTTTTTGCAAACCAGCCTGTTGCAGTAGAAAGGAATTGGTCAAGGCCAGGTCCCAGAAGAAACTGCCGTTTCTCTGCAGCAAAACAGAGTCAAAATCATGAAATTCACTTCGTACCCGCTCAGACAGTTCCCGGTCTATTTCAAAGCAGCAGCTGGCTATTCCGGGTCCGATAAATGCCTGGAGATTATTGAGTTCGACTTGGTATTGCTGCTGCATCATTGCTGCTGCCTCTAAAACGATTTTACCCATCGTGCCTTTCCAGCCGCTATGAACCAAAGCAATTACTTTTTTTACAGGATCGAACAGAAACACCGGCAGACAATCAGCAAAAAAAAGTGCCAGATAAAGGCCTGCTGCATTGGTGATCATACCGTCATAGCCGGTCAAAGCTGTATCATATGCCAACGCTCCCCTTCCCCGGTCTGTCTCACTGACAAGAGCTACCTTGTTTCCGTGTACTTGTTCACAACAGATCAAATCACCCGCCTGCCTCCCCCAGAGGCTCATAATCTTCTGCCGGTTGCGGATGACTGTATCCGGTTCATCTCCTACATGCAGTGCCAAATTCAGAGATTCAAACGGTTCCCGGCTTGCCCCCTGACGCCGGCTGGTAAACAGCATATTGACCCCCAGTCTTTTCCACTCGGGTATAGTGATATATTTGATTCCCTGTGATTCTTCCCATTGCCAGTTCAGCATTTGTCCTGCCTCCCTTTTTGGCTTACAATGATTTTAATGGAGGTGCATTGATATGGATTGCCCAAACTGTAAAATTCCTTTAAACCACGAATACCGTTGCTTAACCTGTGACTTTGACGTAAACGATTTCCCCTGGGTCATTATCAAAAAAGTCTACGCCCCCAATGAATTGATCATTAAAAGTGTTCTGGAGTCTTATGGGATCCCGGTCAAGATCGCAAGCAAAGAAGTCGCCCAGATGCCGGTTTCCATCGGCCCTTTGGCCGAAGCTAAAATTGCCGTGCCGGAAAGTGAAGCTGACACCGCCTTAAAGTTATTGGAAGAACTGAGCGAAGACTCTTAGCCTCTTTCAACAAATTTCTGTATTTTCCCTGCTAACTATAGAAAAGATCGGCTAAAAATGCAAGCGTAATGGCAATTGTACGCAGGCTTTCTAGAAATGTCCCCGGGAATGAGTAGAATGGAAATGCTCGAAGTGTTCTCTGCAGGCAAAAAGCAAATTATTCCTGTTTTTTAAGCTGCTCGATGGTATTTATGAAACTGTTTAAATCGGTAAATTGCCGGTAAACTGAGGCAAAGCGGACATACGCTACTTCGTCGATCTTCTGCAGCCTGTCCATGATTTTTTCGCCGATTTCCTCGCTGCTTACTTCGCGGTCAAAATTATCCCGCAATTCCCTTTCCAGATCCGATACCAATAACTCGATCTGATCCGCGCTGACCGGTCGTTTTTCAAAGGCTCTGGTCAGGCCTCTGATGATTTTATCACGGTTAAACTGTTCCCGGCTGCCGCCTTTTTTGATCACCAGCAAGGGGCGTTCTTCCACTTTTTCATAGGTTGTGAATCTTCTTTTGCAGGCAACGCATTCCCGCCGTCTTCTGGTAATGGAATTATCTTCATTGGAACGGGAATCTACCACCCGGCTATCATCTTCGTTACAATAAGGACAACGCACCTGCAGCTCACCTCATTTGTTATAAAATATTAGCTTGTCTGCCCTAATTATGTCTAAAAGCCTTCCCATTTGCAACTTTTATACTTAATATTGCTCATCATCACTGATGTAATCGCGTCGGTAAGCATCAATTTCGCTGGCGACCGGGACTTCTACTAAAATCACATCCCTTCCGATCCTGATGATCTTGTTCCAGGGAACCGTCATTTCTTCTCTTTTGGAGAAAATAAATCCTTTTGACCTCCCTGGCAGTACCAATCCCAGCACTCTGCCATTATCCAGATCCAGGTCAATATCAATGATGTTGCCTAATTTTTTCCCGTCAAGGACATTGATCACGTCCCGGGCCTGTAAGTCAGATATTTTTATCATGTTCTCACCTCTTTGCTAATAATGTGTCCAATTTTAATATATGAAAAGCAAAGAGGAATATTGCCTGAAGTATTAATTTTCCTGTTAAAAGATATTTAATTTTTTATTCTGCCGCTGCCAGTAATGTCGAAAATAGGGCCTGCCTTTTATGATCGCCTTGATCCCGCTGCCGGATCTAATCGTGTTTTCGACCAATTCCTGTTCTCTTTTCACCGCATAAAGCATAATTTCCAGCAGCTTGTGTTCGGATACGTTTTGTCCTTCTATGGCTTCTGCTTTTTGCAACAGCTCGCCCTGCAAAAGGTCTCTTTCCCGGTAGTATTTATCCAGATCAGGGATTTGATTCATCAAGACCATGCGGTGAAGAGCCTCCCTTTGCATCCAGTACTGGATGGCATTGATTTCTTCATCTTCATTGAATGTGACCGGTTCTCCATCGATCAGCCACAAAGGTTTGTAAACTGCAAGACACGGAGTCGAACAGCCAGTCACCCAATACAAACAACGGCTTTCACTTAATGATGCAATGTAGCTGCCGGTGGTATGATCTCCAATGAGCCCCCCGCCATGCATGCAGACGCTCTTAAGACTTGCCCGGTTAAATTGCTTTCCTTCTGTTTCCGTGTCATGTGAGCGTAAAATACTCATCATATTTTCCACCGTAACCAAAGGTTTCTTATTTCCCAAACAGTTGATGGTTTCCTGGCCCCGGTTTTTTGAACCGCTGAAATAGGTGTAAAGCGGATCACTGAATGAGCGGGAAAAATTGAAATTCTCGCCTGCTTTACACCAGCCTTTGGCAGTGGCATGTTCATACAACTCTGGATGTGCGTTATCAAAAGTTTCACCGATGGTCAAACCATTTGAAATACTGCGAACCTCAGTGACTTTTTCCGCAGCCCAGTATTTCCCTGCTGTTTCCAACACCCAGGCTGAATGCAGATCTGCTATCAAGAAGGAATTATGATAGGTAAAAGGCTTTTCAAAGCCGCAGTTTCCTCCCTGCCCATACCTTTCCAACAGCGCTACGATCAATTCCAGGGCTTCTTGGCTGGTTGAGCAGCGCTCCAGAGCCAGCCGCACCATATCCATGCCGGTAAGGCTTTCCGGTCCGTATTTTTCCCGTGTGAAAACCGCTTCATTGCCGATATTCAAGCCGAATTCATTACAGCCCATTTCACATCCCCAGATCCAGGACGGTTTTAGCATCAGCACCTCATTGGTCTCTTCCGCCTGGTCGATCTCAATATAGGTCAACTTCACTCTGCTTCCCTTTTTATATGTTTTGCGCGGCACGCGGATCATAATGTGGGGTTCATTGGGCTGGCGGTCACTGTTCTTGCCGAATATCACTGCGCCATCCCTGGTTGAATTTCCTAATGCCACCATGGTGTCACACATTAAATGTCCCCCTCTGCTCTGCTTGCATCAAAATCACTCCTCTTTATAATACCTAAAATAGCTTGCTGATTATATCTATACAAAAAATTATTTTAAATTTTTTCTTACCCCAATTTCAAAACTTACGTCTTTAAATTTGGAATATTTATGGATCGAAGCGAAAATATTGTATAATAAAGAAAAATCTAAAGGGGGCATGCTTGATGGATTATAAGCAAATTTTAGAAATGGCTATTGAAAATGAAGTCGAAGCTTATGAGTTTTATTCCTCAGTAGCTGCAAAAGATCTGGAACCTTCTTTGAAAAAATTGTTCACTGAATTGGCCCAGGAAGAAGCGAATCACCAAAAAATATTGGAAGCATTTTTTAAGAACCCTGATAAACCTCTTCAATTTAAGCAGACTGATGATTACAAAGTTGCGGAAACCGTTGACAGACCTGCTTTAAGTACCGCCATGAAGCCGGTAGATGCCCTGGCTTTAGCCATGAAGAGGGAACAAGAAGCCATGGAACTGTACAATGTTTTCGCCCAGGCAAGTGACACGGATGAACAAAAAGCAACTTTTCTTGAATTAGCCAAAATGGAACAAGGTCATAAGACCCACCTGGAAACCTTATATACCAACGCCGCTTTCCCGGAATCCTGGTAAATCAAAATCGTATCAAGCCTGCCGACCTTATGTCAGCAGGCTTTTTTTTGGATGCTTCGAGCTGATCCTAAAGTTCCAAAATTTTTCCGTCCAGATAAATAATTTTTTCCAGAACATTTGTTTGCATTTAATATTTTTGTTATACTGATAATCAAGAAAGCAGGGATCATCATGAGAACCGGAACTGCCGATCTTCCTTTGCATGGGGGAAAATGTCCGGCCTGGCTGTTTATTCATATGAAGGCCTTATGTGCTGCTATTACGGAAGTGATTATTGAAGACCAGGGCGCAGACGAAGTTTTGAAACGTTTAAGTGATCCTTACTGGTTTCAGGCCCTTGGCTGTGTGGCTGGCTTTGACTGGCATTCCTCAGGAGTCACCACCACTGTCTGCGGTGCCTTGAAAGAAGGCCTGGCAGAGATTGGCCCCCGGGCGGGATTATTTATAACCGGCGGAAAAGGCAAAGTCGCGCGCGGCACCCCGCAGGAAATCATGCGGCAGGCGGACAAATTCCCTTTGGCAGTGGATGCTGATCGATTGGTATACGCCAGCAAAATGTCTGCGAAAGTGGATAGTGCTGCGGTTCAGGATGGCTATCAAATTTATCACCATTGTTTTGTTTTTACTGATAAAGGCCGATGGGCAGTGATCCAGCAGGGAATGAACGAAGATAATCTGCAGGCCCGCCGTTATCATTGGCTGAGCTCCGCTATGACTGATTTTACGGTTGAGCCTCAGAATGCCATTTGCTGCAACGGGACTGGGGAAACTTTAAATCTGGTGTCCAAGTCCAATCAACTGCTGAATCAAACCAGCTGCGAGATGGCAATGATAAATCCGGACAAGCTGATAAGGGAAATTGTTAAAATCCAGAGCCAGCGGTTACAATTGCCACGATGCCATGAAATACCCAGAACCGCTTATTTAAATAAATCCCTTTATGCGGCTTATGATAAACAGCCGCAGAATTTTGAACAGCTTTTGCAGATTCCCGGAATTGGTCCTGGGACACTAAGAGCTCTATGTTTGGCAGCAGAAGTTGCCTTTGGAGTGGAGGCCAGTTATACAGACCCGGTTCGTTATTCCTTTGCCCACGGCGGCAAAGATGGTTTCCCTTTCCCAGTTAACGAAGCAGACATTGAAAACAGTTACCATGTATTAAACCGGGCTCTGCGCCGTTCCCGGGCTGGTCACGGTGAGCAGCTGCAAGCTCTGAAGAATCTGGCCAAATGGCATATTGAAACCCTTAATGCCAGCCGCCTTAACTGTACCCCGCAAGCTAACTCCCCGGCGGCCATAGCAAGCCCCACAGAAAGAAAATATCCATCTGCCTCCAAAGCTTCTCCGGGAGAAGCAATGATCCAGCCCAGTTTGTTTTGACAAGAGCTTTATTACAGAAATGCTCAATGCAGGTTTTCCCACAAATATTCTGCTACATCCATCACCGGAACATTTTCATCCTTTGAGACTTTTACCCCGTCGGTAAGCATGGTCAAACAATAGGGACAGTTGCTGATAATTAGTTCCGGGCCTGTTTCCAGCAGCTGGTCGACTCTGGTTTCATTGATTCGCTTATACCCCTTAGCCGCCTCTTCCTCCAGAAACATGCGGCCCCCTCCCGCGCCGCAGCAGAATCCAAACTGTTTGGATTTCTCTACTTCTGTTAGCATTCCGCCTGATTTACTCACAATGTCCCGGGGCGGTTGATAGATTCCGTTATGTCTGCCCAAAAAACAGGAATCATGGTAACTGACTTTTCTTTTGTGGTCAACTGTGACTTCTAATTTACCCTGGCCGACTAAATCTGCTAAAACTTCTGTATAATGGAATACTTCGTAATGGCCGTCAAGAGCAGGATATTCATTTTTTATGGTGTTTAATCCGTGTGGACATAAGCAGATAATTTTCTTTACTTCGTAGTTATTAAAAGTTTCAATGTTTTGTTTTGACAGCGTCTGAAATAAATATTCATTGCCCAATCGCCGGGCCGGATCCCCGCAGCATACTTCCTCTGTTCCCAGATAGCCAAACTTTATGCCCGCTTTGTTTAATATTCTGACCACGGTTTCCCCTACTTTTTTATAACGGTCGTCGAATGCTACTGCACAACCTCCATATAATAAATATTCAAATTCACCTTTATCTTCACCCAGCAGATTGACCTGATCTCTTATCTTTCTTTCTGTAAGCCACTGCGACCGGGAAGCCCAGCCAACTCCCCAGGGGTTATAGTTGCGCTCAAGATTGGTAAAAGCCATCTGGGCTTGCGATGGAATATCCCCCTGCCACATCACCAGATTTCTCCTCATTTCAGTGATTTTGCTGATGTGCTCGATCTTCATCGGACAGTGGACCACACACGCACGGCAATTGGTACAAGCCCACAATACCTCGGGGCTGACAATATCATACAGCATATTTTGATCCCAGGGCTCCTTCTGATCGAAAGCCTGGTCTACATCATCTACCTCATCCACGGTCATGGCTAAAGTGCCCGTGTCCTCTGGTTCGCCCTTCTTTTCCAATAAATATGGAGCCTTTTCGTCCAGATGTTTTTTCATGGTCTGGATCACTGTGATTTTGGGATTCAGCTTTTTACCGGTATTGTATGCCGGACATGCTTCCTGGCAGCGGCCGCACCTGATACAGGCATCCAGATCCAAAAGATCTTTCCAATGCAGGTCCTCGACCTGTTCCACTCCGAATTTTTCTGCTTCTTCAATGTTTTCCATGAAATTGATATCCGTGGGTTCCAGATTGCTGAAAAAGTATGAAGTCATGCCGGTAAATATATGCCAGAGCTTGGTGTAAGCAACAATGCTAATAAACAAAAAGGAAATCGCCATGTGAAACCACCAGCCGAAGCGGTGCCAGGCTAAAATACTATCAAGATCCATCGGGGCAAACAGCCCGGCAAAAAGCCATCCCATCGGTGAGGCAATTCTTTCATAAGCGATCTGTTCGATCAGGGGAGATAATACGATCTGTCCGGCGATCCTTAATCCTTCCACAAGGTAACCAGTAAGTAAGATGGCAGCGATCAAAAACAGGATCCAGCCGTCTAATGGTTTGGTATCATTCAGGCGGCCGGGGCGCTGTACATATCTGATGATGGCCAGTATGATGACCGCTGCCAAAGCCAGGGCGCCCATAATATCAATGAAAGCTGAAAAGTAAACATAAAAATCACCCACCAGGGGAGGAAATCCGGTCTTATCCCAGGCAGCAAAACTGGCGGTAGCGATGAGCAATACGACAAAACCCCAAAACAAAAAAAAGTGCGATATGCCCGCCACTGGTTTCCTCAAAATTAGTCTTTGCGTAAATGTATTATAAATAAAATCTCCCAACCTTTTTCCGGTTTTATCTCCTCGGGAAGTTTCCCCTTGTGCCAGCAGCCACACTCTGATCCTTTTTAAAGCTCCATATATAAAAAACCCGATCGGTATCAGCATGATGATATAGATCAACCATTCATAAGGAATATTGGCCCCTACCACCCGCATGGGCACCTCGTATCCCCCCTCCAGGGGTCTGAAAGCATAAATCATGAATAACCTCCTCAATTATTTGGTTTAGTTTTCCTGATAAGTGATAAGTATATTCTCCTCAGAGCAGCCATTTTGTTAAATCATAAATCACTGCTCAATATTTTATATTTGCCTTGAGCCTAACGATCTTGAATTTTGTAAAGTTAGCTTGACATCATATTCATTTACATTTAAACTTAATGTAAAGCTAGCTTTACTAATAGGTGGTGAATAAAATGGGAAATCGCCTGAAAGAATTAAGGGAAAAAGCTTCTATGACCCAGGAGGATTTAGCCATTCGGGCACAAGTATCGAGACAAACCATCATATCCCTGGAAAAAGGTAAATATAACCCTTCAATCACATTGGCATATAAGTTATCGCGAATTTTTGGGGTAAGTATTGAAGAGTTGTTTCGTTTAAAAGAAATGGAGGAGAAAATAAATGAGTAAACCAATGACATTTATCAAGTATTTCATTTTAGCCTTGATCGGTGTAATAGCGATTTGGCAGATCATCGACGGCAGTTCCGCTTTTGGGGTCGGTTTGCTGGCAGGTATCGTTTTCTCAGCTGTTGCTTTGGGGATAAAATCCCGGCAATTGAATCATATGGTTGAAAAAGGTATAGAACCTTATGATGAACGAGTCTGGATGATTGCCGGGAAAGCATCCTACGCATCGATGAAGATTTTTGCCATCATTATTGCACTTATTGTTCTGTTCGGTTCGATCTGGGGGCCCCAGACCTTAGTGAATCCCTATAATCTGCTCGGCATCTGCCTGGCCTGCCTGATGCTGCTGTACGTCGGCTTTTATTACTACTACAGCAGGATCATGTAAACAATAAAAGCAGGGCATAATGCCTTGCTTTTGTTGCAAGCCGCAGTATTATTTTGGTATTGAAAACCAACCAGCCTCGGCATGCTATAATTAAATAACAAACTTCTATTTGTCGTCTTTTAACAGTAAGCTTCCTTAAAAGATTCATTATTTAGCAAGCAGGTGTTTAGTTTGGGTTCTGAGCTTATACGCATCAAAGGATTTATGCAGCAACTTGTTCAATCAGTATCTACCCTGATCAAATTGGAGATTCAGGTCTTTGACCCTGAACGAAACATTGTAGCCGGCACCAATAATGCTAATGACCAGTTGGGCCTTCAATATAAAGGCAGGTTGACCTTCCAGACGGTAGAGACTGGAAATACTATCGTTGCCCGCTCACCAGGCCATTGCGCGGAATGTTTAACCTGTAAAAAATTTCGTGACTGCATTTATTATTTTGTCATTGCCTCTCCCCTCATAAATCACAATGGAATTCTAGGCAGTTTTTGTTTATCGGCCATAACCGAACAACAAAAGCAAGCGATTCTAAATAACGAACAAAGCCTTGTTTATTTTTTAGATCGAATGAGTGCGCTGATTGTCAATGCCATCAATGAAAAACAAGCTGAAAAGGAATACTACACCCTTTTAAAAAGATATTATAATATCGCCAATAGTGTTCAAGAAGGGCTCATTACGACTGATACTTTAGGTAAAATTATTGATATCAACTTATCAGCCGCCAATTTGTTAGATATAAAAGCGGAACAGATTACCAGCAAAAGCTTTATTTCCCTGTTTCCTGATTTTAAAATGTCTCTGGCTGAGGAGATCCCCCCAAATACAAAACTTTCTTACAGGACCAGAAGCGGTAATAAAAATCTCATAACTGCCGTAGTTCCGATTTATAATCCAAACTTGCATGATAGCCCGAATTTTATCATTTCTCTTAAGAACTCTGGCCAGGTCAAGTCTTATACCCCTAAGCAAGCGGAGTATACCAGTAAATATACTTTTGAAGATATTAAGAGCGAAAGCCCTGCTATTTTCCAGCTCAAAGAGAAGCTTAAGAAAGCATCACTGACAGATTCAAATATTCTTATCTGCGGCGAGAGCGGAGCCGGTAAAGAAATGTTTGCCCATGCAGTTCATTCGGCGAGCAAAAGAGCGAATAACAATTTCATTACTGTCAATTGCAGTACGATCCCTGAAAATCTGCTGGAAAGCGAGCTGTTCGGTTATGAGGAAGGTGCATTCACCGGGGCAATGAAAGGCGGTAAACCAGGAAAATTCGAATTGGCCGAGGGAGGAACTATTTTTCTGGATGAAATAGGTGAAATTCCTCTCTGGCAGCAAAGCAAATTGCTCAGGGTATTGGAAAACCGGGAAATTGAAAGAGTCGGAGGTATTGAACCTATTGCGGTTGATGTTCGGATAATCGCCGCTACAAACAAGCCCTTGGAGCAAATGGTAGAAAGCCAGGAATTCCGGCGCGATCTTTTTTATCGTCTGAATGTGATCCCTGCGTTCATACCTCCTCTCAGGGAAAGAGCGGAAGATATTGATTTACTGACCAGCTACTTTCTAAATAAGTACACTACTCAGTTTGGCCGCCCAGCGCAATCATTGGATAGCTGTACCAAAGAATTGTTAAATGATTACTCATGGCCCGGCAATATTCGGGAACTGCAAAATACCATCGAATATGCAATTAATATAAGCGAACCCGGGCAAATAATTACTTCGGATTATCTTCCCCAACGTATCCATTTCAATTTCATGGAAGAGAATAAAGAAACCCCGCCTAACGAAACATTGAAAGATAAGAAAGACCAAGCTATTCTTGAAGCGATTGCCCGTTTTGGAAATACGACCAAAGGTAAAAAAAGAGCGGCGGCTTATTT
>CAZNPR010000025.1:0-24313 GCA_964574965.1 uncultured Syntrophomonas sp.
ATCATGCAGCAGCTGACAGAATACCATATCGTACCCGAAGAATGGGGCGGGGATACAATATTTGCACCCGTGTCAGCGAAATCAGGTCAAGGGATCGAAAACCTGCTGGAAGTGATACTCCTTGTGGCTGAAGTCAATGAAATAAAGGCGAATGTCAATCGTGCAGCTGAAGGAGTGATCATTGAAGGTGAACTTGATAAAGGTAAAGGGGCGGTAGCAACTGTCCTGGTGCAAAAAGGGACTTTACATGTGGGTGATTTCTTAATTTGCGGTTATAACTTATGTAAAGTAAGAGCCATGACTGATGACCGCGGTCGTAAAGCAGATAAGGCATATCCTTCTATGCCGGTTGAAGTTACCGGATGGGATGAAGTACCGGAAGCAGGAATGAAAGTCCAGGCGGTCGACGAAAAAGTAGCCAAGGAAATCATTAACCTGCGGTTGACCGATAAAAAAATAGCGGAACAAAAACAAAGCAGCCGGGTATCACTGGACGACTTTTTCAAACAGATCCAGGATGCGGAAGTGAAAGAATTAGCTCTTATTCTCAAGGGAGATGTACAAGGTTCAGTAGAGGCCTTAGCCCAGTCTTTATTACGGCTGTCCACCAATGAAGTAAAAATCAATGTGATCCATTCAGCCGTAGGAGCGATCACAGAAACTGATGTCATGCTGGCGTCTGCTTCCAATGCCATTATCATAGGTTTCAATGTTCGCCCTGACAGCAAAGCCAGGAAATATGCAGAAGATGAACAAATCGATGTAAGATTGTACCGGGTCATATACGAAGCCATTGATGATGTTAAAAAGGCTATGGTGGGGCTGCTGGATCCGGAATATAAAGAGAAATATATGGGCAGGGCCGAAGTAAAGATGACTTTCAAAGTACCCAATGTTGGTACCATTGGCGGATCCTATGTGATCGACGGTAAAATACAGAGGAATGCTGAAGTCAGAATTTTAAGGGATGGTGTGATCGTATTCGAAGGAAAGCTGGCATCATTGAAACGGTTTAAGGATGATGTTAAGGAAGTACTGGAAAACTATGAATGCGGGATCGGTATCAAAGACTTTAATGATATCAAGGAAGGCGACATTGTAGAAGCTTATGTCATGGAGGAAATACCCCGGGTACTTTAGATTTTGGGTATAATGCTTGGATCAACAGACGATAATAAATGCAACCAGTGACTGGGGGGTTGATAAATGAGCAAGCGACGCCAGGAAAGAATGGCAGTGGAAATGAAGAAGGTCCTTTCCCAAATCATTCAGGATCAAATCAAAGATCCTCGATTGGATTTCTCCACCATTTCCATTACCAGGGTCGATGTAAGCAATGATTTAAGTCATGCCAGAGTAAATTTCAGCGTCTTGGGCGATGAAGCTCAGCAAGATGAAACGATCAAAGTTCTGCAAAAAGCCAAAGGCTACCTACGCAGTGAATTGGCCAGAGAGATTCAGCTCCGTCATGCACCGGAACTTGAATTTCGTCTGGATAAATCGATCGAACATGGAATCAGGATATCATCATTGTTAGAGGAGTTGCGGGAAGGTGAAAGCCACAAAGACGAATCATAACAGCTGCCAGGTCATTGCCGGGCAGCTTCTGATCAGAGATCATTTTTTATTAGTGGGACATATTATCCCCGATGGGGATTGCATTGGCTCTGTTGCAGCATTGCAGATGGGGCTTGAAGCGTTAGGGAAAAAAGCAGAAGTATTATTGCCCGATCAGGTTCCGGATATTTATGATTTTATATCTGTGACTGCTGCATACAAATACCAATGGCCAGATGATTTTCCAGTGGGAAATATCATTTATCTGGATTGCTCAGAAAATATGCGGGTCGGGGAAATAGTTGCGGCTCATATCAGCAGTAAAGTCACAACCTTTAATATCGATCACCATGCTACCAATGATAACTTTGCCGACTTTAACTGGGTCGAGCCTGAAGCAGCAGCCACCGCTGAATTAGTTTTGGAATTATTAAATGCTATGAAAGTCAATATAAATCCCGATATAGCAACTGCGCTTTACAGTGGACTGGTTATGGATACTGGCAGATTCATGTACAAGAATACTTCAGACAAAACTTTGATTGCGGCTTCCCAGTTGCTTAAAGCCGGAGCAGATCTTAACCAGATAAGGATCAATCTGTTTGAAAGCAAAGATCGGGAAGAAGTAAACCTTGTACGTCTGGCATTGAATAATCTGTCAGTGTCTGATGACGGACGTATGGCCTGGATATCCTTGCCCTATAAAAAAGTTGAGGCGATCGGGGCTCTTGAAAGTCATCCAGAAAGTATTATCAATTATACCCGGGAAATCAGAGGGGTGGAAGTAGGAATGCTTTTCCGCGAAATCGAGCCCGGGAAAATAAAAGTCGGTTTTCGAGCCAAAGAGAATATAGATGTAGCTGCCATCGCGGCTCAAATTGGCGGGGGAGGCCATCGGCAAGCTGCCGGGGCTGTCTACATGGGAACCCTGGCCCAGGCAAAGAAAACGGTTTTTAAATTGGTCAAGGATGTGCTGGTTTAAATTGCATGGATTTCTTAATATTCACAAACCATCGGGAATAACGTCCTTCGATGTTATCCGCCAAATAAAAAAGAAATTTCCCCGCAAGTGTAAAATCGGCCATCTGGGCACCTTGGACCCGATGGCGACAGGGGTTTTACCTGTAGCAATAGGAAATGCCACACGACTGATCGAATATGCTGATGAAAGCGCCAAGGTATATATTGCAACTTTTATACTGGGCGGAGTTTCCGATACCCAGGATGCCTGGGGCCAGATTACGGTTCTCAATGACAATGTGACCTGTGGCGAAGCCGAATTGAAACAGGTCCTTGCGCAATTTATGGGAAAGATCGAACAGATCCCGCCAATGTATTCAGCGGTACATCATAACGGCCAGCGCCTTTATGAATTGGCCCGTCAGGGTTTGGAAGTTGCCAGGGATCCCCGACCGGTAACGATCGAAACCATCGAACTTTTAGAGACCGATCAAAGGGGAGATTTCCCTCAGGTTATGATCAAAGTGATCTGTTCTCCAGGTACATATATAAGGACCCTGGTACATGATATAGGCTTCCGTTTAGGGACGGGGGCCTATTTGAACAGCCTGATCAGGGTCCAAACCGGAAGTTTTGCTCTCAACGAGGCAGTTAAACTGCAAGAACTGATGGAAACGGATGATATAGGGCCCTATTTATTACCAGTCGATTATCATCTTGGATACATGGCGGCTTTAGAACTTACTGAGGAACAAGCCCTGCATGTTAAACAAGGCAGGGGTATCAAGGCTGAAACATTCTTACATCAGCAAAGGGTCAGGTTATATGAAAAGCAGCAGCTGACAGCAATTGCTTACTATGACTCGGAAGCGGGAATGCTTCGACCGGAAAAAGTCTTTGTTTGAGGAGAGACAAATGGAATTAATATATGGCGTGGACCGTTTTAAAAAATGCGACCGGGCACTTTATCTGGCTCTGGGTAATTTTGACGGGATTCATATGGGACATAAAGAGCTCATTAACCAGGTGGTTTCTCATGCACAAGCAAACCAGGGGATTGCAGCGGCCTTTATTTTTGAACCCCACCCGATCAAAGTGCTCCACCCCGAAAAAGCACCCAAAATGCTGGTCACTGCGGAGAGAAAAGCACATTTGCTGAAGGAACTAGGACTTGATATTCTGATCTATCAGGAATTTACCAGGGATATTTCCTGCTGGACGCCGGAGCATTTTGCCCAGGAGATTTTGGTAGATAAATTGGCCGCCCAGAAGGTGTTTGTCGGTTTTAATTACTCCTTTGGACATAAAGGCCGGGGAACTCCGGAAATGCTTGGATTATTAGGCAAAGAACTGGGCTTTGATGTGCAGGTCATCCCCCCCGTAGAAGTACAGGGACATTTGGTTTCCAGCAGCCTGATCCGTCAGCTGCTCAAAAGCGGTGACATACCTAATGCAGCTGCAATGCTGGGGTACGAACCAATGCTGCGGGCACAGGTGGTACCCGGGGAAAACCGGGGAGCCAGTTTGGGATTTCCTACCGCCAATCTGAAATTCAGTGAAGATCTGATTATTCCTGGTCCCGGTGTCTATGCGGCACGGATCATCATCGATCAGAAAGTCTATAAAAGTGTTGTAAATATTGGGACCAAGCCAACTTTCCATGATAACTATCCGTTGACAGTTGAAGTCCATATCATAGACTTTAGCGGTGATGTTTACGGGGCGGAAATTGAATTGGTTTTTGTCAGCAAGATCAGAGACGAAAAAAAATTTGCCGGCATTCAGGAGTTAGTGGAGCAAATCAGAAAGGATCGGGAGCAGGCAATAAACATTACTTCTTAAAAGACAGGTAATTGGAGAAAGTTTACTTTTTCATCAGCCTGTGCTACAATTTACCTTGTGTTTTTAAGTAAATTGGAATCATATTATTTTTTGAGAGCGGCAGAGCCTATGGCCTGTTAAATATACTTCAGTCAACCAGCCTGTTAGAGCTGAGGAACCATTTGCTAGGTTTTGTGAATCACCGACGCAAAGCTTGGTTAATGGCGATTTTAATATGAGGAGGTGAAACCATTGGCTTTGACACCTGAAAAAAAGCAGGAGATCATAAAGTCTTTTCAGATCCATGAAAATGACACCGGATCCCCTGAAGTGCAAATTGCTATTTTAACTGACCGTATCAATTATTTGAATGAGCATTTGAAAGCAAACAAGAAAGATCATCATTCAAGAAGAGGTTTGTTGAAAATGGTTGGACAGCGGCGTTCTCTGCTGGACTACCTGAAGAAAAATGATTTTGAACGTTATCGTACCATCGTCACACGACTTGGTCTGCGCAGATAAGGAGCGGGAATGCCGCTCTTTAAATTTATTTATTTCTGCACATAATAAATGAAAGGAGGAATTTTTTAGTGCGAGAATATTCGATCGATATAGGCGGAAGAAAATTGACCATTGAAATCGGCAAAGCTGCAAAGCAGGCTAACGGCGCTGCAGTAATGCGGTATGGTGATACTGTCGTACTGGTGACTGCCACTGCTTCCAAAAATCCTCGCGAAGGGATAGACTTTTTCCCTTTGACAGTTGATTTTGAAGAAAGACAATATGCAGTGGGCAAAATCCCCGGGGGATTTATTAAAAGGGAAGGCAGACCAACCGAACTGGCAACTTTGACTGCTAGAATTATAGATCGCCCGATCCGCCCATTATTCCCCAAAGGATTTAAAAATGATATACACATCGTTGCTACCGTTATGTCAGTAGAAAAAGACAACGCTCCGGATGTAACTGCTGTCATTGGTGCTTCCGTAGCACTGGGTGTCTCAAATATTCCTTTTAACGGACCCATAGCAGGAGTTGTAGTCGGTATGATAGATGATAAATTTATCATCAATCCTACCGTTGAACAGATGGCTTTAAGTCAGATGCATTTGACCGTTGCTGGCAGCAAAGATGCGATCATGATGGTTGAGGGCGGTGCCAATGAAATCCCTGAAAAAACCATGTCTGATGCCATTTTCTTTGCGCACGACGAAATCAGGAGAATCGTCGAGTTCCAGGAAACCATTTATGCAGAAGCAGCACCAGTCAAAATGGAAGTAAAAGTCGAACCGGCCAATGAAGAATTGGAGCAGGCGATTCAGGATTTTGCCTGGGACAAGCTGGAAAATGCCGTAAAGAATCCTGATAAACTGGAGAGAGAAAGTCATATTGATGAGGTGAAAGATCTCACCTTCCAGCATTTTGCTGAAATTTACCCCGATGATCAAAAGACCATCGGCAAGAAACTGGAGAAAATGTTGAAAGAGATCGTCCGCAAAATGATGCTGGAAGAAGGGGAAAGAGTAGACGGTCGCAAGCTCAATGAGATCAGAAAAGTCACCTGTGAAGTGGGCTATTTACCACGCCCCCATGGCTCAGGACTTTTCACCCGCGGGCAGACTCAGGTACTCTCTGTAACTACCCTGGGAGCGATGAGTGAAGAACAACGTCTGGATGGACTGGGCATCGAAGAATCGAAGCGTTACATCCACCATTATAATTTCCCGCCATACAGCACCGGAGAGACCAAACCGATGCGTGGCCCGGGCCGCAGAGAAATAGGGCACGGAGCGCTGGCAGAAAGAGCTTTGGTACCGGTTATTCCTGGTGAAGAAGAATTTCCTTATACCATCAGGGTCGTATCTGACGTACTGGAATCAAACGGCTCTTCCTCTATGGGCAGTGTTTGCGGCAGCACCTTATCGCTTATGCATGCTGGCGTACCTATCAAGGCACCGGTTTCCGGCATCGCTATGGGTCTGGTCAAAGATGAAGATAAATTTGCCATCTTAAGTGACATTCAAGGGATCGAAGACGCTTTAGGGGATATGGACTTTAAAGTGGCCGGAACCGTGAACGGCGTTACTGCTTTACAAATGGATATCAAAATTTCCGGAGTAAGCCGTGAAATCGTTGATACAGCTTTGAGCCAGGCCAACGAAGGGCGCAGTTTTATCCTGGGCAAGATGCTGGAAGCCATTGATAAACCTAATACTGCCCTTTCACCATACGCTCCCCGACTGATCAGAATGCAGATCAATCCTGATAAAATAAGAGAAGTGATCGGTCCGGGCGGCAAGACGATCCATAAGATCGTTGATGAAACCGGCTGCAAAATTGATATCGAAGACGATGGCAGCTTGTTTATCATTGCGACTGACCAGGGAGCAGCTGATAAGGCAAGACATTTGATCGAAGCGATCCTTGCTGAAGTCGAAGTAGGCAGACTCTATATGGGGACCGTAAAACGGATCATGGATTTTGGTGCTTTTGTGGAAATCATCCCCGGAGTTTTGGGTAACCAAGGCAAAGAAGGTTTGGTGCACATATCACAATTAGCAGAAGAAAGAGTAAACAAAGTGAATGATGTGGTCAACATCGGCGACGAGATCCTGGTCAAAGTAACTGAAATAGATAAACAAGGACGGGTCAATCTTTCCCGTAAAGCAGTATTAAAAGAAAAGCCCAAAAACATTGATTGATCCAACTTAAAAATTAAAAAATCAAAAAGGTAAACCGAGGATTCTCGGTTTATTTTCATTTTATAGCTTTTCAATAGCTTTCTTTTGCCAGCGAAAAAACTGAATAGGAACCTCCCCCTTAGAATACAAATAATTAAGCTGAAAATGCATAAACGGGGGGATGTTATGAGGATATTTTTTTTCACTAAAAAGAAGTTGAGCCGCGGGATGACCGGATTTCTATTTTTGGGGCTGCTGGCTTTCATTTTTTTACAAATGATAAAGCCGCAAGTGGCTGCTGTGCCTGCGCAGGCAATTTATCAGGGAAACAGCGGCCAAAAAACAGTTGCCCTGTGTATCAATGTGGACTGGGGAGAAGAATTTCTGCCGGAAATGCTTAAGACCTTCAAAGCAAATGATACAAAAGTTACTTTTTTTGTAACCGGTCGATGGGCGGAAAAGAATCCGGACCTGCTCAGGCAAATGCATGAGGAAGGTCACAGCATACAAAATCATGGCTATAAACATGTTCACTTCAATAACTTATCCAGCGAGCAAGCCCGGGAGCAAATTGTAAAAGGCGGCCAGATCATTTACAAATTGACCGGAGAAGAAAGCGTCTATTTTGCTCCTCCCTATGGTGAATTCAATAATAATGTAGTTACTGTCTCTGAAAATCTGCACTACAAATTGATCATGTGGAGTATCGATACCATCGACTGGCAAAAACCGCCTGCCGATACCATTATCAAAAGGGTCATGAACCAATTGCACAACGATGCCATCATCCTCATGCATCCTACGCAGCCAACATCCGAGGCCTTGCCGGAATTGATGACCCAAATCACAGCAGCCGGCTACCAAATGAAAACACTGGATCAAATCATTGTGACCGATAATGAGAAGAAAGATAAAAATGAAAAAACCGATCGCTAAGCACCTGCTGCTGCTGTTATTGCTGCTATTCATCAGCAGCTGTTTCATTGCTGACACTGCTTCAGCAGCTCCATCGATCAACTCCAGTTACTATTGTCTGCTGGACGGGAAAACAGGGCAGGTATTACTGGGGAAGAATCAGGATGAAAAACGTGCGGTTGCCAGTACCACCAAAATCATGACAGCATTGCTGGCCGTTGAATATGCTGATCTGAGCGAAATTGCTTTGGTCAGCCGCAATGCCCAGCTGACCCCTGAATATGCATTCGATCTGCGTGAAGGACAGACCTTGACCGTAGAAGAACTCATCAAAGTTGCCTTGATGCGTTCAGCCAATGATGCAGCCGTGGTACTGGCAGAACATATTGCCGGCGATGAAAGATTTTTTGCTCATTTGATGAGTAAAAAAGCCTGGGTCCTGGGAGCTTACAATACCCATTTTGAAAACGCTTCCGGCCTGCCGTCAGCCAATGGTTATAGTACAGCATATGATATGGCTTTGATCAGCCGTTTTGCATTACGTCATGATTATATTGCACAGACGGTGAGTACGATCCAAAGCAGTTTCAAGCATCCTTCCTATAAGCAGCCTTTAACCATAACCAATAGCAATCGTTTGCTGCAGAGTTTGCCGGGAGCGGATGGGATCAAGACCGGGACAACCAATGCTGCAGGGCGCTGCCTGGTTGCCTCAGCCACCAGGGACCAAAGACAATTGATTGCAGTATGCCTCAGATCCGGCAATCGCTTCGGGGATTGTGCCAGGTTATTGGAGTATGGATTTGCAAGCTTCCAGCCCTTTAATGTATTAGATGGGAAAATTCCTTTCAAAACTGTGAAATTTGCAGAAGATGAGGTATATCTCGATGTATATCCTGCCCGCTCATTAAATTTGTGGTATGATGGAAAACAGCCTGACATTGCCAGACGGGTTGTTTTCAATTATGAAATCGAACCGCCGGTCCAAAAAGGTGATCGATTAGGCAAGGTCCTGATTTATGCCGATGGTAAGCACATCGATAGTATCGATCTGGTCAGCGGTCAGACGCTGAAAAGTTCCCTGGCGCCTAATTGGCTGAAAAGAATAATTAAAGGGAAAAATGACTTATTAGCAGAATAATCAGGGAAAGTGATAGTTGGAGGTAATATCATTGACAGACTTTTGGAATTTAAGCAGTAAAACCAAACTGGTGGTGCAAGAGATCCCTTATGTGAAATCTGTTGCCATAGGCATTTATATTAAAGTTGGTTCCCGGCATGAACCTTTACATTTGATGGGCGCCAGCCATTTTATTGAGCATATGCTTTTTAAAGGCACTGAAAAACGTTCTGCCCGGGATATCGCCTCCAGTTTTGAGCGGATCGGCGGACAGCTGAATGCATACACCGGCAAGGAATACACCTGCTTGTATGCACGTATTTTAGACGAGAATATGGAAATGGCTTTAGAGATCCTCATGGACATGCTGTTTCATTCCCAATTTATAAGCAAAGAATTCAACACGGAAAAAGGAGTCATTCTGGAAGAGATCAATATGAGTGAAGATACGCCGGATGATTTGGTTCATGAAATCTTTGCCCGGCAATTGTGGCAGGGGCATACCATGGGACTTCCTATTCTGGGAACCACTGAGACGGTGGACAACTTCGAACGGCAGGAAATCGTGGATTTTTATCATCAGCATTATGTACCAGCCAATATGGTGGTCTCCATAGCCGGTAATATCGATCGGGAAAAGATACGCGAGATCGTATCATCGGAAATGGATAAGTATAAAGCGGATCTCGTTGAACTGCCGTCAGTTGAGGCCGGGTATGGTGAGAATTTCATACAACTGCAGGCCAAGGATACGGAGCAGATACAAATCTGTATAGGGGTGCCGGGAATTTCTTATCATAATGACTTGAGATATACGCAAAATGTTATGAACAGCATTTTAGGCGGTGGCATGAGTTCCAGACTCTTTCAACACTTACGGGAAGAAATGGGACTGGCCTATTCGGTTTACAGTTATGCCAGCAACTATTCTGACACGGGCAGTTTAGCTGTTTATATCGGTACCAGCCCGGGCAGGATGGCAGAAACTTTCCAGGGCTTAAAGCAGCAATTGGATGAGATATGTGATAAAGGGGTAAGCGAAGAGGAAGTAGTAAGAACCAGACAGCTGATCAAATCCAGTATGTATCTGGGGATGGAAAGTGTCATCAATCACATGACCCGGAATGGAAAATCCGTCTTAATGTATGATAAGGTGACGTCCCTTGATCAGGTGCTGGAAAAGGTATTAAGCGTTGATGATCAGATGATAAAAGATCTGGCTGCCCGGTCATGGCAGCAGCAAAAAGTGTCTTTAGCTTGTGTGGGGCCTGCTGAAGCTTTGCCACAGGCGGAAGCGGAATTTAAAAAATGGTGGTGCTGATATGAAGGTGGCTATCAAAAGAATGCATGCCAATGACTTACCATTGCCCAGATATATGACAGGTGGCGCCTCGGGAGTTGACCTGTATGCTGCGGTTGAAGATGAGCAGGTCATAAAGCCGGGGATGCATGCCTTGATCCCTACCGGTATTGCGGCAGCCATTCCGGCTGGTTATGAAGCACAGATCAGGCCTCGCAGCGGTCTGGCCCTCAAACATGGCATTACTTTATTAAATTCGCCGGGGACGATAGATGCTGACTACCGGGGAGAAATTCAGGTAATTGTTATAAATCTTGGCAGTGAAGAGTATATTTTGAAAAGAGGAGAAAGAATTGCCCAGATGGTTTTTACCCAGGTCACTCAGGCGGAGTTAGTGGAAGTGGCTGAATTGGATGAAACGGATAGAGGGCCAGGTGGTTTTGGCCATACGGGCAAATAAGGGGGAATATGATGCGTCTGAATGATCTGATCGGCAAAGAGATGGTTAATATTTTTGATGGTATGCGAATGGGGATCGTCGGTGATTCTGATATGTTAGTTGATCCGGATACAGGACGGATCGTTTCCATTATTCTGCCTAACCGGGGAAATGCTTTAAACTTCTGGGCTGATCGGCAAAAGCTGGTGATTCCCTGGGAAGCTGTCAAAAAGATCGGCAGAGAAGTGATCGTGGTAGATTTGGATCAAACCCACATGCGGCTGAAAAATCATTCTATATAAATGAAAAAAATATTTTATGAAAGCTGTGCAGATAGCACAGTTTTTTTTATTTATCGGGAATTCTATATAGAAAAAGGAAGTGCAGCTGTGGAAGACAATCAACAAGCCAAAGGTTCTTTTCCTCCCTGGAGCCGGATCCCTTCTTTACTGGAGATGACGGCCGAAGCCGGGGTCGATCACGACCGGTTGATACAATTGATCGAAAATAATAGAACGCCCGAAGAAATAGCCCGGCAAATGGGGATCAGCGTGGAGACTGCCAGAGCTCTTTATGAACATTTTATGCATTATGGGATCAGTTCAGTAATAGGTGGTGATTAGGAACAAACATCCTTGAAAATTTAGTTATAATACGCTAATATAATCTAAATTTAAAAGGAGGCCGTTAATATGAATAATAGACTTGGCAAGGAAGGTCTCACCTTTGATGATATACTCCTGGTTCCGGGACGTTCAGAAGTTTTGCCCGCTCAAGTAGATATTTCTAGCCGTCTGACCCGCAATATAAGATTGGAAGTTCCCATTATGAGTGCCGGTATGGATACGGTTACCGAGACCCGCATGGCCATTGCCGTTGCCCGGGAAGGCGGAATAGGGATTATCCATAAAAACATGACCATTGATGAACAGGCCAAAATGGTCGATCGGGTAAAAAGATCTGAACATGGTATCATTACTGATCCGTTCTTTTTATCCCCGGATAATAAGATCCAGGATGCCCTTGATATTATGGAGCATTACCGGATATCAGGCGTACCAATAACGGCAGGCAAAAAACTGGTGGGGATCATAACCAACCGGGACATTCGTTTTGAAACAGATTTTGACCAGCCGATCAAAAATGTCATGACCAGTGAGAGACTGGTTACAGCACCGGTAAATACCACCATGGAACAAGCCATGCAGATCCTGCGGAAATATAAAATTGAAAAACTGCCATTGGTTGATGAAAATTATAACTTGATGGGTCTTATTACCATCAAAGATATTGAAAAAAATATTAAATATCCACATGCAGCCAAGGATCTGCGCGGCAGACTGCTGGTCGGAGCAGCGGTAGGTATAGCCAGGGATACCATGCAAAGAGTGGATGCTTTATTCAAATCAGGAACAGATGTGATCGTAGTGGACACCGCCCATGGACATTCCACCGGGGTTCTGGATATGGTGAGCAAAATCAAAGGTGCTTATCCGCAGCTTGATTTGATTGCCGGCAATATTGCTACCGGACAGGCGGCGGAAGATCTTATCAAAGCAGGTGCTGATGCGATCAAGGTAGGCATTGGGCCTGGCTCCATCTGTACCACCCGGGTGATCGCAGGGATAGGAGTACCGCAAATTACTGCAGTTATGGATTGCGCTGAAGTTGCAGCCAAACATGATATCCCCGTAATCGCTGATGGCGGCATCAAATATTCGGGAGATATATCCAAAGCGATAGCCGCAGGAGCTGATGTAGTGATGCTGGGGAATTTACTGGCCGGCACGGAAGAAAGCCCGGGAGAAACTGTGATACTGCAAGGGCGCAGTTATAAAATCTATCGCGGAATGGGTTCCCTGGGAGCCATGTCCGAGGGAAGCAGTGACCGTTATTTCCAGGAGGATGCAAAAAAATTGGTTCCTGAAGGCATTGAAGGACGGGTACCATATAAAGGAAATATTTCGGATACCATTTTTCAATTAGTCGGCGGTCTGCGCGCCGGGATGGGATACTGCGGTGTGAAAAATATCCACGAAATGAAAACCCAAAGCCAATTTATCAAAATAACCAATGCCGGACTAACCGAGAGTCACCCGCACGATATTTCCATTACCAAAGAGGCTCCGAATTACAGGGTTTTATAAATGATGAGCGAGGCGCTGATCAGAATTGCTTTGGCAACGCTGATTGGATTAATCATCGGATATCTTAGTTGGATCAGGAATGTACGGGTTTTTATCCTTATTACGGTGGGAGCAGCCCTGATTACGATCACCTCCGTGGATTTTTTTAAACTGTTAGATTTGCCCTGGATCGCTGATCCGGGGCGTATTGCTGCCCAGGTTATTGCCGCCCTTGGTTTTTTGGGTACTGGTTTGATTTGGATCTCTGATGACAGCAGAGTGAAAGGTCTGCCGGTGGCCGGGAGTTTGCTGGTTGCTGCCATAATCGGGATCCTGATCGGGATGGGTGATACCAAGACGATACTAACAGTTATTTTTTTGCTGCTGCTGTTTTATTTTTTGTCCTATATAGAATTCAAAGTCAGGCGCAAGCACCGGCAAAAATCAAAAAATACGGGGAGCTAAGTCCCCGTATTTGAAGCAGGTATTAAAGATTTGAATGGGTTACACTGCGTTCTGCGATCTCAATCGCTTTGGTAACGATATTCCCGCAATCTCGCGAACTGACTGCTCCCCAGCCCTGGGATGCAACAATTTGATCTACGCCCAACTCTTTTGCAATTTCATATTTAAGCTGTTCGGACATTTTGCTGTTTCTCCTGGCCATATAATAAACCTCCTCATCACCTGCATCAAATATTATTGTGCTCAAAATACAAATAATTATGGCTGGATTATTTTCAAAGTAATAACAGTGATTGACCTTTATGCCTGTAGTTAGATAGACTATAAATGATTAGGAGGTTGATATTATGCGTTATGAAGGAAATGTTTTCCGTCCTCCCAGTGAAGCGAGGAGTTATATTTTACAATGCACAGTGGGATGCACCCATAATCGCTGTACATTTTGTGCCATGTATAAGGATAAAAAATATCATGTGAGGCCCATGGCGGATATAAAAGAAGATATTAAAATGGCCAAACGATATTACCATGATGTGGAAAAAGTTTTTTTAGCTGACGGGGATGCATTAGCGATGGAAACCACGGACCTGATCGAGATCCTGGAAGAACTTTATAAAACCTTCCCCAGCTTACATCATGTTGGGATCTATGCCAGTCCCGACAGCATCATTGCCAAACAAATTGCTGAGCTGACAGCGCTGAAGGCGGCAGGCCTGACCATTGCCTACCTGGGAGTGGAAACCGGCGATCCTGACCTATTACAGGATATCCGCAAAGGGGTGACCTATGATGAGATGGTGGAAGCGGGAAAACAAATAAGACGGGCCGGCATCCTGCTTTCCGTTACTGTCTTGCTGGGCCTGGCCGGACGTACTCCGCAGGCGGTTTTACATGCAGTCAATACGGCTAAGATATTGAATGAAATGAACCCGGATTATATCGGAGCCTTGACCCTGATGCTGGTGCCCAGGACCGAACTTTACCGGCGCATGGAAAAAGGAGAGTTCGAATTGCCCGGACCCTTTGAGGTATTAGATGAAATGCGCATTTTAATTGGGCATTTGGAAGTCTCCGGGACTGAATTCAGAAGCAACCATGCATCCAATTATTTGCCGATCAAGGGGCGCTTGCCTGAAGATAAAGATAAAATGCTGGCCCTGATCAATGAAATTATCAACAAAAATGACCGCAGTTATCTGCGTCCTGATTATATGCGTGCTTTATAAATCATTCGGCGAATGACGATTAAAAAATGAAGTCTGTTGATTCGATCAACGTTATTCAGGAGACATTCTTGTTAAGGGGTGTCTCCTTCAGACCGTCAAAAAAGGCTCATAGCTGCGTTAATTCGGAACCCCCGTTCAGTCGACGTACCTCCTGTACGCCTTAATCACGGGGCTCCCGAATGCCTTGCTCTAAGCCTTTTTTGCTCGGTCTGTCTGAATGCAACTTGTTTGACACCCTGCGGGAGACATACCCGTACCTTCGCTGCTCCTCCTGGGCATCTGATCTTGCTCCCCCTCCTTTTTCATATGATCTGCCCGCTTCATTGGCAACCATCATCGAGTTTAGCCCCGAATTAAATTATTGTTTATTAAAATAGTGAGATTTTGGCAATAATCGAAATATAGGCTTGAAAACAAGAGAGGAAAAATATGATGCGCAGATTTCGTTTTCCACTGGTCGGCTTGCTCGTCATCCTGGTATTATGCAGTGGATTTGTGTTCGAGCTCCCGCCGGTTGAAGTTCCTGAACCATCGACAATTTATGATATCAATGGCAATGTCATTCGAGGGATCAGTGAGACCAATACCATTTATCTTACCCGGGATGAGATCCCCGCCAGTTTTTCAAATGCCATCATTGCGGTGGAAGACAAAAACTTTTACTCCCACTTTGGGCTGGATCCAATCGGAATCGTAAGAGCAGTGATTACAAATCTGAAAGCCGGCAGCATCAGGGCAGGAGGCAGTACCATCACCCAGCAGACGGCCAAAAATCTGTTTCTTACCCAGGAAAGGACCTGGATGCGCAAATTTAAGGAATTGCTGTATGCGATCCAATTGGAGCGGGAATACAGCAAAGATGAAATATTGACCTTTTATTGCAACAGTATCTATTTTGGGCAGGGGGCTTATGGTCTGGAAGCGGCTGCCCGGACTTTCTTTGCCTGCCAGGCAGGTGAATTATCTTTAGCCCAGTCAGCCTTGTTAGCCGGAATCACCAATTGGCCTGCTGAATATGACCCTTATGTGAATCCGGACAAAGCGAAAGCAAGGCAGAAGATCGTGCTTACCCGGATGATGGAAGAAGAAATGATCGATGAAACAGAGTTTACAAGCGCCCTGAATGAGGAATTAAAATATCAGAGCGCGCGTTTTATCGGTGGGGATGCACCTTATTTTGCCGCGCTGGTTACAGATTATTTGAAAAAAAATTATGATGAACGCAGCATTTACCAGGAAGGGATGAAGATCTATACCACCCTGGATCTTACCATGCAGAAGGCAGCGAATCAGGCATATTTGGAAGGCGTGAAAGACTTTCCGGCTGATTTGCAGGCAGCCCTGGTAGCGGTGGATCCGGCTAACGGTTATATCAAAGCATTGATAGGCGGGAGGGATTTTAAACGGGCTCCTTATAACCGAGTCCTGGCTGAACGTCAACCAGGCTCCACATTTAAGCCGTTTATGTATTCATTGGGGATTGATTCAGGACTGACCCAGGCGGATATGTTTATGTGTCAGGAGTACGAATACAAATTGGAAAACGGTGATACATACAGACCAACCGATTACGGAGACAAACCGTTTCATTATAAGCGATTCACGGTCAGGGAAGCATTGGCTAAATCTGATAATGTGATCGCGGTCAAAATCAATGAAATGCTGGGGCCGAAAGCAGTAGCGGCCCAAGCTAAACGCTTTGGGTTTCAGGGAGTGCAACCGGTTTTGTCGCTGCCTTTAGGTTCCAAAGAAGTGAAACCGCTGGACATGGCTGCTGCTTATGCGGTTTTTGCCAGTGGGGGGATATACAGCCAGCCTGTTTATATATTAAGCATCAAAGACCGGCAGGGAAGGGTACTGGAACAAAATCAAGTGCGTCAGCAGAGAGTCATCGGTGAAGAAACCGCTTATATCATAACCGATATGCTGAAAGCCGTTCTGCAGCCCGGGGGAACCGGTTCCCGGCTCTGCTCTATATTTGACCGGCCTGCAGGAGGGAAAACCGGTACCACTGATGATTTTAACGATGCCTGGTTTGTCGGCTTTACGCCTGATCTTTGCTGTGCTGTCTGGGTAGGTTTTGATGCAGACCGTACAGCCAACCTGACTGGCGGAGCCGCCGCAGGGCCGATATGGGCTGCCTTTATGCGGGGAGCTTCGGTTGGCATACCGGAAAAGGACTTTGTAAAACCATTTAACGTAGATATTGTAAATGTATGTCTGGACAGCGGTATGATCGCGGTAGAAGGTTGTGTAAGAACCAACACGATGGCTTTTGTAAAAGGCTCAGAACCAGGCAGTATTTGTTATTTGCATAGTAATGACCGGGAATGGATGCTAAATGATGAAATCCTACCACCGGCTGAAAACCAATAATTAATTCCTGACTGCTCCTTAAAAGCGCTATAATAATGATTAATATTTACGCGCAAAGGGGCAGGCATGAAAAAACAAGAACTTCTACAGGGAATGCGTGATTCCATACCCATCGTTTTAGGTTATTTCCCGCTTGGTTTTGCTTTCGGGGTTCTGGCTGTTCAGGTAGGTTTAAGTATCTTCCAGGCTGCACTGATGTCGATCCTTTGCTTTACCGGAGCCGGGCAATATATAGCGATTGGCGTCATGCAAGCAGGAGGAGCAGTCATCACGGCGATCCTGGCAAATATATTAGTCAACCTGCGCTACTTTTTATTTGCCACTTCTATGGTCCCGCATTTTAAAGATCTGCCGGCAGTCCCGGCTTCTCTTTTATCATATGGACTCACAGATGAGACTTACGCAGTGGCTATCAGCCGCTACCAGACCAAACCTGCGACCATTGCCTATATGGCCGGCTTGAATTTGACTTCACACCTTGCCTGGATTACCAGTACTTTTATTGGAGCGGCTTTGGGCATGTTGATCACCAACACTGATCAATATGGTTTTGGTTTTGCTTTGCCAGCCATGTATACTTGTCTAATGGTGCTCATGATCAGTAAGAGAAGCGATATCATCGCAGCCATAAGCGGGGCTTTGGCTTGCCTGCTGATGGGCTATTTCTTTCCGGCATCAATGGCCAATATGTCAAATATTATTCTTGCCACGATCGTGGGAGCAACGATAGGAGTTATGATACATGAGTACGACTAGCATATTTATTATGATTTTTGGTGTATCTCTGGTCAGCCTCCTGCCCAGGATCCTGCCGATCGCATTATTATCACGGTTTACTTTTCCGCCCATGTTGATTCGCTGGCTTTCCTATGTAGCCCCGGCAGTATTAGGGGCACTGACTGCCTTAAGTGTTCTGGCCCCGCAAGGCAGGATCGATATAAGCGCCGGCAATTTATTTATCTGGGCTTTTATTCCCACCCTGTTTTCAGCCATAAAGACCCGCAGTTTGTTCGTAACGCTGATCGTTGGAATTTTATCCATGGCATTGTTGTATAATCTGGTATAGCGTAGCAGGAAAATGACACGGAAAAGGTTAATTAGTAATAGTTAATACCACCAATCGCATCTGCTTTTTGTAAGACATACAATAAAGTATGAGCATTTTGTTGATGAAATGAGGAGGTAGTGTCTTGAATATAAATAAACATCGGGTAAAAACCAAAGATTTAAGCAAAAAAACCAACCCGGCGGTTTTTAAATTCGATACTACGGCAGAAATTGAGCCACTTAAAGGCATTATCGGACAAGATCGGGCAGTACGTTCACTGCAGTTTGCCCTTGATATTGATATCCAGGGTTACAACATCTATCTGGCGGGTGCCTTCGGTACGGGCAAGACTACTTTGGCCTCGGATATGGTTATGGAAAAGGCGGAAAAAGAAGCCATACCTCCTGATTGGTGTTATGTATATAATTTTAAAAATCCAGATGCCCCCAAAGCAATTTCTCTTCCTGCCGGGCAGGGCATAAACTTTAAAAAAGCCATCACTACCAGTATTGAGAATATTGTTCATCAAATCACCAAAACTTTGGAAAGTCAGGAATACGAACAGCAAAAAAATCAGATCTTAAATGAATTTATGGAAGAAACCAATAACCGCTATCTGCAGCTCGAAGAAGAAGCACGCACTTACGGGTTCACGATTTCCCGCAATCAAAACGGCATATCCAGTGTGCCTTTGAAAGACGGGGAACCTATGAGTCAGGAAGATTATTTAAATTTGACTGATGAAGAAAGACAACAGCTGATGACCAACAGCACCACCGTGCAGGAGAAGTTGGCGGTGGCACTGCGTAACTACCGGGAAGGCGAAAAAGAAGTCAAAGAAAAGATTGCCCGACTGGAAAAGCTGACTGTGCAGCAGGTGACCATACCCTATTTTGAAGAACTGGCAGACCAGTTTAATGGGGTCGGTGCGGTAGGGGAATATCTGGATGAGATGCAGCAGGATCTGCTGGAAAATGTAGATGCATTTGTCAAACCCGAGGAAAAAGGGATGAATACCCTCTTCCGCCTGGACAGAAGAGACCCTTTAAAAAAATACCAGATCAATCTTTTCATTGATAATTCACATTTGAAACACGCTCCGGTCATTTATGAACCGAACCCCAATTTTGCCAATTTGTTCGGGCAGATCTTATATGAAAATGAATTTGGCATATTAGCAACCGATTATTCCAAAATCAAGGCAGGAGCCTTGCATAGAGCGAATGGCGGTTATCTTATCCTGCATGTATGGGATCTGATCAAAAACTTCTATGTGTGGGACGGTTTAAAAAGAGTTTTGAAAAATGAAGAAATAACCATCGAAAGTGTGGGCAGGATGATGGGCATCACCAACACCGAAAGCCTGCAGCCCCAGCCTATTCCTGCCAAAATCAAAGTGATCCTGATCGGGGAAGCCATATACTATTATCTGATCTATTCCCAGGATGAGGAATTCCAGAAGCTATTTAAAATAAGAGCCGATTTTGACGTTGAAATGCCCCGCAGCCGCAAACATGTATTTGAATTTGCGCAATTTATCGGTTCCGTTTGCAATGATAAAAAACTGCGGCATTTTGATGCTGAGGCAGTGGCGGCAGTGGTGGACTATAGCAGCAGAATGGCAGATGATCAGGACAAATTATCAGCTTCCTTTAATAAATTGGTGGAAATCATTTACGAAGCGGATGCCTGGGCCAAAGCTGCCAATAGTTCGGTTATCCGTGCCAAACATGTACAAAAAGCCATTCGCGAAAAGAAGTATCGTTCTTCCATGAGCGAAGACCGGGTGCATGAATATATTGTCCGCAATCATTTGCTCATCGATGTAGATTCATCAAAAATCGGGCAAATCAATGGTCTGGCAGTGTTTGCGATGGGGGATTACCACTTCGGACGTCCGGTTAGGATCACAGCCAAGACCTTCATGGGGGAAAAAGGGCTGGTAAATATTGAACGGGAAATAAGACTGAGCGGCACGATCCATAGCAAGGGCATTCTTACATTAAGCGGATACATGGGGGCCCAATATGCACAGGATAAGCCTTTAAGCATATCAGCCAGTCTTACTTTTGAGCAGAGTTATTCAGGCATTGACGGCGACAGTGCTTCCAGTGCCGAGTTATATGCGTTATTGTCCAGTTTGGCTGAAGTGCCGATCTATCAGGGGATCGCTGTTACCGGATCAGTCAATCAAAATGGAGAAATTCAACCGGTGGGGGGTATCAATCAAAAAATTGAAGGCTTTTTCAAAACCTGCCAGTCTTTAGGGCTGAATGGCAGGCAGGGAGTGATCATTCCTATACAGAATGTCTCCCAATTGATGCTGGATGAAGAAGTCGTGCAAGCCATTGGACAGAAGCAATTCAATCTCTGGGCGATCAGCCATATTGACCAGGGGCTGGAAATACTGACTGGCACGGAAGCTGGGATAAAGGATGAATTCGGCAGATACCCGGCTGACAGTATCCATGGTCTGGTAGACCAGAAGCTGCATCATTGGAATGAGCAAAGACAAACCGGGAGTAATGGCATGAGACGCAGAACGTCGGGTGCCAGAGCTTACCAGCCAAAAAGGAGGAGAAAAGTATAGTGAAGAAAAAAGGGGCACTCCTGCTATTCATTTTACTTATCGCTCTTTGCATCGGGGGATGTGATTTTGACCTTAGAGATTACTGGAACCAGGATCGGGACGATAAAGACCAATTGATAAAAGTTGAGATCATTTTTACCGATGATGAGCAGCTTACCGGTTATGTGAAAAACTTAGGCATGGAAGAAGACGGTACCGTTTACGTAGGTGGTTCTTCACTGAATTATCTATACGATAAAAATGGTAATATAGTGGGCTCTTTCAATTATCAGCGGGTCCTTTACATGACAATAATAAATGAAGCCAAAACAGATTGACGATATGCTCGGGGAGGGGATTTAAATGGAATATATTGCTGCCAAATGCCTGCTTTGCGCCAAAGTTTATGAAGTTGATGAGGAACATAAAGATTATAAGAAGTTAATGGAGAAAAAAGAAAAATTACCGGGATTCATATGTGATTATTGCAGTAATAAGGTGCGATATGAGTCTGACGAAGCCAATAAGCAAAAGAAACCTATGTGAGCTAAAAGGGACCCTATGAAAAAGATTACGATTACAAAAAATGATGGTGGAAATTTAGCTGCATGGCTGAGTATCCCATCAAAGGCAAGCTATTTATTGATCATTTGCCATGGTTTTTGCGGTGCCAAAGAAAACCGGGGCAAAATCTTTCCTTTTGCTGCTGCTTTAAATGCAAGGGGAGCCGGGGTACTGGCATTCGATTTTTCTGGCTCCGGGGAAAGCAGCGGTGACTTCTCCGCGGTTACATTAAGCAGTCAAGCGGATGATTTACAAACGGTAATACAGTATGCCGAGCAGGAATTTGGGCTGCCTTTGATACTGCTGGGACGAAGCTTTGGCGGCAGTACGATCATTGCTCTGCCGCAGCAAAGGGCCTCCATAAAAGGCTATATTTTCTGGTCAGCACCCATTGATCTCAAGAATACTTTTAAGAAAGTATTGGAGGATTTGTATGATGAATTGGAGGCAGGCAGAGCAATAAAGGTGATGGATGGGGACAGGCCCTATACATTGCAGCCTGATCTGGTACTGGAATTTGATAAAATAGACCTGAAAAAGAACCTTTCAGCCTTGGACAACAAACCGGTCCTGATCTGCCATGGTAAGGCGGATGAAGTGGTGGCGTTCACCGACGCGGTAACCATGCATCAAAACCTGCCCCAATCGACCCTGGCACTCGTTGACCAGGCTGATCATCGGTTTACGGATTATACTGAGTTAAGAGAAAGAATTACGCTTAAGTGGCTGGAAGATACGTTTCAAATGAGGTGAACTGTGGATATTCTTCAATATTTCTGCCGCTATGACTGCCCCTATTATCCCTGCCATGATTTGCTGGAAATCAACTGCTGCTTTTGTTATTGCCCCCTTTACCCGTTAACAGACTGCGGCGGTGATTTCACTATCCTTAAGAACGGCCTCAAAGACTGCAGTAAATGCCTGCTGCCTCACGAAATAGATAACTTTGAATATATCCTTATCCGCTACCTGCATGATGTATCCCTCCAATCATCCCTCCCCAAATAAAGCTGCTTTGCGCTGTGCCTTTCTGATCAATTCTGACATTGCCCAAGGATCAATTTTTAAATTGCGGTATTGAAAATGGCCGAACAGGTAAAAACTAACCGAAAGCAACAAGTTTTATCGAAGGTGTGTGCAATGAATCTCATCATTATTCGTACAGTGATACTGTTTGCCGCGACAGTTGTTTTTCTTCGCCTGATGGGAAAACGTGAAATTGGCCAGCTGCAGCCTTATGAACTGGTGATCATCATTATGATCTCTGAATTAGCAGCGATTCCAATGCAAAATACCAGCATCCCGATAATAAATGGTCTGATCCCCATCTTCATTCTTTTTGCTGCCCATGTGACCCTGTCTTTTTTGGCCTTGAAAAGCGAGAGCGCCCGGGCAATCATTTGCGGGAAACCAAGTGTTTTGATCGAAAACGCTGTACTGATGGAAGATGAAATGCGCAAACTGCGCTATAACATCAATGATCTGCTGGAACAATTGCGGCAACAAAATGTAAGTGATATTGCCGAAGTGGAATTTGCGATCCTGGAAACCAGCGGCAATTTGAGTGTGTTTTTGAAATCAGATAAAAGGCCAATGCAGCCTGGTGATTTAGGGATCGATCCCGGTCAGGAAAGCCTGCCGATCACTCTGGTTACGGATGGAAAAGTGAATCATAAAAATTTACACAAGATCAGTCAGAATATTACCTGGCTGGAAAAAGAATTGAACCAAAAAGGAACCACTTGTAAAAAAGTTTTTTATGCTCACTTAAATGCTAGGGGACAGTTATTTATTCAGAACAAGCGCTAAAAAAGGAGCTGCTATGAGATTATTCATTTCTATTGTGATCGCGACCGCAATTATTGTAAGTGCCGGTATTTGGGTGAATGATTCATTGCAGGAAGCCAGCGATAAACTGAGTGATCAAATCGATCTGGTATGTAAAGATATAAAAAGCGGGGACTGGGAAATCGCCAAACAAAACACCAGAGATCTGGAATCTAAATGGCAGCATAATGCCGGATGGTGGCCGATCGTCCTTGACCATCAGGAAATGGATAATATTGAATTTTCCCTGGCAAAAGCCAAAGAGTATGTGGCAGAGGAAAATAGCACTTTATCTTTAAGCCAATTTGCGGAGATGAAATTAATGATCGAGCATCTGCCTGCCAAAGAAAAAATCAATTTAAAAAACATTTTGTGAAAAGGAAAGAGCGAAGGTTAAAAACTTCTGATATTGCGGCTTATACATCCGGCAGATATAATGATAGGGACGCCGGGAGGAAATGAGATGAAAAAATATATCGATCTGCTATATGACACCCCGCTTTTTAAGAATATAGATAAGACGGACATTGAAGCTTTGCTGCAGTGTCTTAATCCATACGCAAAATTATATAAAAAAGGCAATTACATAACCCAGTCAGGCGAGAGCATTGATTCGGTAGGCGTAGTCATAAAAGGAAAGGTGCAAATGCTCAGGGAAGATGTGTGGGGCAACACTGATATCCTGACCATCATGCTGGAAAAGGATATATTTGGCGAAACCTTCGTATGCAGCCGCTCAGGCAGCAGCACGGTTTCCTTTCGGACAGCCTCTGATTGCGAAGTTTTGTTTTTGTATTTCGATAAACTGCTGCATTCCTGCGCTAAAACCTGTGTGTTTCATCAACAGTTGATCGATAATCTGGTTTTTTTAATCGCCCAGAAGAATATACAGCTGATGGATAAACTGGAGATCATATCGAAAAAAACCTTGCGGGAAAAAATACTGGCTTTTCTTTCCCACCAATCCCAGCAGCACAGCAATTTAAATTTTACAGTACCGATGGGGAGATTGGAACTTGCTGACTATTTGGGAGCAGATAGAAGTGCGCTTTCCAGGGAGTTGTCAAGGATGAAAGACGATGGACTGATCGATTATGACAAAAGCACTTTCCGGCTTTTAGAGTCTTAGAAACATTTCAAAACCTTTTTTAATTTTATTTCAAAAATGTTGCCCAGGCAACATAACGGAGAACACTCCTCAATTATAATCTATTTATAACATAGATTCTTATCAACGCATTAGAATATCAACAAATATTAAAGGAGGAATCATAGTAATGAGTATGTTTTGCTTTCAGTGCCAGGAAACAGCCAAAGGA
>CAZNPR010000026.1:0-17325 GCA_964574965.1 uncultured Syntrophomonas sp.
TCAGGGTCTTGCGCAAAAAATTGTCATGACTTCCTTCGTTTAGCGCTGCTGCCATTATTTCTGCCAGATCAAAGACTGGCAGTTGGCTGGTCCTGGCCAGCATATCCTCGCAAAAAGGACAAGCAGTAACGATTGCCTGGGCATTTGGGACTGCCAGTTCTTCTGCCCGCAGGCGGGCAATTTCCAGGGCGCTTTCCGATTCGATCAGATCATACACCTGGCCCCCGCCGCAGCAGTGAGTTTCCGTCTCTTTGTATCGGGTTTCCAGCAAATAAAAATCTGGAATGGCTGCTAAAATGGAGCGGGGCTCCTGTATGATCTCCGCCTGCCTGGCCAATACGCAGGGGTCGTGCCAGACCATCAAGGCACGCAGGGGATCGAATTTCAGCCGGCCTTCCTCGATCAGACGAGCTGCATACTGAGCAAAATGCATAATTTCCATATTAAGCTTGATACCGGCTTCCGGATAGCGTACTTTAAAAGTCTGCAGACATTCCGGACAGGAGGTGACCAGAGTTTTGGCCCCGCTGGCATTGATTTTGGTGCTTAATTGCTGCATTAATTCTGCTGCGGTGTCTTGAAGGCCCAGACTGTGTGCCGGAAAACCGCAGCAGGTCTCATCCTCCAAAACCGTTACTTTTACCCCCGCCGCCTGCAGGACGATCAGTGCTGCATAGATGGCTGACGGATTATGGGAACGGTAGGCACAACCGGCGAAAAATAACACCTCCGGGTCAGCTGTGCTAAGTTGAGGCAAGGTTGCCAGTTGTTCCGACGGATATAAAGCTGATGATTTCTTTAGCTGCTGGTCGATTTTATATACGGAACGCGGAGCCAGACCGGATCCCACCGCTTTAGCTTTAATTTCCCGCAGCAGTTCGGGGACGATGAGATTCTCAAAGGGACACCAGTGCTCACAGTTTCGACAGCCGGTACACTGATAAAAACAATTATATAATTCATTGCTCTCAGCCAGCAGCCCTTTTTCCAGCATTACATTCAGGCGCATTTTGCCGGAGGGGGTGACCGTCTCTTTTTTGATGCTGGTGGTCACCGGGCAATCAAACCGGCACATATTCGGGCATAAGGCGCAGTTGATCATTTGTACCATGTTTTCCTGCTGCATATTATTCACCCCCTAACCCAAGTTTGCCTGGATTCATTATATTATCCGGATCCAGTGCCTTTTTCACCGCTTTTAGTGTATTGAAACCGGCCTCCCCCAGTTCCTGCCGCATAAATCGGCTGCGGTTCAGGCCGATACCGTGATGATGACTGATCGTACCGCCCATGGCCATGGTGGTATTCATCGCCGCATCCCAAAGCTGGTGATAATAAGCTTCTTTGTCGGCAGCATCCGGCATGCCAGCCACACTTAAGTAAAGGCAGGCTCCGTCATGGTAAACATGGGAAAAATGACCGCCCGCTGCTATGGTTTTTGGGACTTCCTTTAAAGCTTTGATCACTGCATGATAGAGCGGCGCGATTTTAGACCAGGGGGCAGCGATTTCTATGGTGTCATATACTAAACCGTTCTGGATCAGGTGGGAGGAAAGGCTGACATTAAAACGGGTCCTAAACCAGTCCGCGACCGGCTCCGATCCGCAGTCTATCCCCTGCCATTTTTCACAGCATTCCTGGGCGATCTCATTTTCGACTGCCGCCAGTTTTTCTTTTCCTTCCATGACCAGGACCAGCATGACTTTGTTTTGGGCTGTTTCGATATCCTTAAAATGAAGCTGGGTCTCACCGGCATCATAAATACGCACCACCGCCGGCTTGATATTGCTCTGTAAAATCTCCCTGACTGCTGTCAGGGCATCCTCAACGGTAGAAAAAGCAAAAGCGCGGCCGATCTGTTTTTCCGGCAGGCGCCAGATCTTTAAGACTGCCTGGGTGATGACACCCAGCGTCCCTTCTGCACCCAGCAGCAGTTGGTCGATGCGCGGCCCGGTGGCTGAGCGGGGAGCAATGGTATTTTGATAGATACTCCCATCCGGGAGCACCGCCTGCAAGGCAACCAGCATATCTTCGATCTTGCCGTATTTGGTGGAAAATTGTCCGGCCGCCCGGCAGGAGATCCAGCCGCCTAAGGTGGAACACCTGACCGATTGCGGAGTATGACGTAAAGTAAAACCTTTCTCCTGCAGCTTCCGTTCCAGCACCTCACCATTGATTCCGGTTTCCACTGTCAATAACAGACTTTCTTCGTCGATTTCAAGAATACGGTTCATTCTTTTCATATCCATAACGATCCCGCCATTGACTGCCGTGATTCCGCCCAAGACCCCGGATCCTTCCCCGAAAGGGATCAAGGGGACCTTATAATGGCGGGCGATTTTAACGATCTCAGCGACTTCTGCTGTTGATTCCGGCCAGACGACTGCATCAGGCAATGAGGCTGCTTTGCCTTCCATAAACCAGAGATTGGTAAGTGGCCAAAAATCTTTGCCGTTTAAAATCCTGTCAGCTTCCGCGGCAGAAAAGCGCAGCCCTAAAAGTTGCTGCAGTTTGACCAAAGCACCTTGAAGGACTGCAGCATTCTGCTTATTTTCAAAACCGGTAACATATGGCAAAATAAAAGACCTCCTTTTATAAAACCTACTTCAATGATACCAAAAAAAAGCCGGGCAATTAAAAAAATCAGCCGTTCATTACGGCTGATCGAGGTTCATCTGTTTTAAGTATATTCATTATCAATAATGCTTCGTGATAAATCAGCGATAGTATCTGCCTGAAAAGGATTTGGAAAAGCTTGGATACATGATCAATAACGCCTGATAGGCGATGGCCTGATATTCATCATTTAACGGGCTGAAAGTGTTTTTAACGTTGGCATAATTATTACTGTCATAAAGATTTGCTGCCAATTTTATCAATACGCGGTACGCAATATTTAAACCGACTGCCTCAAGTATACCTTCAAAATCGATTTTCCCATCTGCGACAAATTTTTCGATCAGATCAATGGGAGCTGCTCCCACTGGCAGGTTCATTCCCGGGGTGCCGGCTCCGTATCTGACTTCTGCGTTGGCTCCGAAAGTTTCAGCGTGGTTGGCATCTTCCAGGGTCCCAAGACCGGCCAGGATATAACAAACAGCTGTTAGTTCCGGTGATTTATAGTCGTTATTTCTGGCGATGAGGCGCTTATAGTTTTCACGGTGTGCTTTACTGGTATAATAGACTGGTTTCTCCATGATTTATACCCCCCCGATAATATTACTATTTATATAATAACGTAATACAAACTATTTATAAATATAGAAATTATCATGAAGCAAGACCAGGCGTAGCTCGCGGCACGAACAAGCCCCGCAACTGAGCCGCAATAGCAAAGGAAACTTCTATCACAAGAAGGAATGTTCCTGCGTATAACGGTTAGCCTGCGGGGCTTGCGTTATATTTAAGAGAATCGTTTTATTATTCGGTTTTTGATTATACGGTAAAGGCTTCTTCGACCACATCCACAGCAGAAGTGTCACCATCTTTTATGACCTTCAATATGGTTGCCGCTTCCGGAAGAATGTTGCGGGTGAAGAAGCGGGCCGCTGCCACTTTGCCGTTATAGAAAGCATAATCAAAGTGTTCCGCTCCCAGGGCTTCTATCTGCCGGGCGGCAATTAATGCCTGATCCAGCAGCAGTTTGGCACCGTACAGTCTGCCGGTGGCATGGAGGATCCTGGTGGCGTAAAGTCCGATCATACCTACTTTGCCAGCGCCCAGATAACCACCCATGGTCATCTGAATTTCTTTATAATTGTTCAGAGCTTCCTGCAGCAGTTCGAACTCCCTGGCAAAACCATCTGCCGCTTTATTCGCCTCGATGAAATCCTGGATCTCCTGCATCCAGTTCGCAAATACTTTTCCTTTGCCCAGCATCCATTTACGTCCCACCAGATCCATGGACTGGATAAAGTTGGTACCTTCCCAAATGGGATAGATGCGGGAATCTCTCAGTAATTGTGCGATTGGATATTCTTCGGAAAAGCCATAGCCGCCGTAGACCTGCATAGCTTCGGAAATAGAGAGGAAACTCATATCCGAACAAAAAGCTTTAACGATAGGTGTATTGACTTCTATCATGGCATTGGCATGGGCAACTAATTCGGGGTCCGAGCTGAATTCAGCAATATCGCTCAAATAATAGGTATAGATGGTCATCGCCCGGCAGGCTTCGATGATTGACTTTTGATACATAAGCATCCGGCGGACATCCTCATGTTTGATGATCGGCACCCGTCCGGCTTTAGGATCGGTCAAGAGGCGGCCCTGGATCCTTTGCAAAGCATACTGGACCGCATTGTTGTAAGCAACCGTTGCTGTAGACAGGGCAGCATGGCCGGTCACCATTCTTTCTTCATTCATCATGTGGAACATCTGCGCCATCCCGCTGGCATTTCCTTCAGCATCCGGAGCATCTCCCAATAAGTAACCCCGGCAGTTGTTTTCTTCCCCGAAGCTCACCACAGCAGTAGCCGAACCTCTTAAGCCCAGCTTATGTTCGATGCCGGCACAGTTGACATCATTGAATTCGCCGACTTCACCATTGGCATCCGGCCAGAATTTGGGTACCACAAATAAGGAAATGCCTTTGGTGCCTTTCTTGGCGCCTTCGATCCTGGCCAGGGTCAAATGAACGATGTTTTCAGTGATATTCTGATCACCGGCAGTGATAAAGCATTTGGTTCCTTTGATCTTGTAGATCCCCGGGGTATCAGTAGGATAGGCCTTGGTCAGCAGTTCCCCTACATCTGAACCGCCGATGGGTTCAGTCAGATCCATGGTACCGGACCACTGCCCGCTGAACATTTTAGGCAGGAAAAGGTCTTTCACTTCCTGACTGGCAAAATTCTGTATCAGACCGGCTGAGCCTGAGGTTGCTAAGAAATATGGACAGAAGGCTCCGTTGGCTCCCATCATATATTCATTGCTGCAGGATAAAATACTCATGGGCAGAGCTGACTCATCGTGATGGTCTTTGTTGCTTGAACCCAGGCCATTTTCCTGGATAAAGAAATAAGCATCTTTGAACGAATCCGGAACCGTTACTTTCCCGTTCTCAAAAACAGCATGCTGGGTGTCCCCGTCGTCGTTGGTCGGTGCGATGATCTCTTTGGCTACTTTTAAGGCATTGTCCAGAATAAAATCAATATCTTCCAGACCATACGCATCTTTGAACCGTTCGCATGCGAATACCTTGTTCATATCCAGCCATTCTTTCAGGATAAAGCGATGATCCCTGGTCGATTGTATAAAATTTGAAGCCATCATTTACCTCCTTAAAATTTTCTTAAATAACTTGTCCTGCCATTAAAAACATATAAAATTCCCCCATAAACCACTATTCTCCCTGTCACCCCCTGTAAACTCAGATTCTAAAATTAAAAAAGACTGTCAACAGATGCTAAGACTTCCGGTAATATCCCGGCTCAACTTCAGTGATCAGGCTTTCGCGCAGCATATATTTTAAATGATTATAGACGGTCATTTTCTCCCAGAACAATTCATAGATATTACGCTGTTCGGGAAAAACCAGCCGATAGGCAGCTAACGCATCAATGGTCAGCGGCTCTTTTAAAAACTGCAGGATCTTGTCATGTCGCTTCAACACGATTTGTATATATTGATCGAGGCTCGACTGAATATTTTCGGTCAATACCCGGCGGTGTGAAGGCACCAGGATGTGAGGATCGATCAGCTTGATTTTTTCCACGGAGGCAAAAAGATCACCAACATCAGCACTGAAATTGCTGTACCAGGGTCCGGCTTTTACCAGATCGATATCACCGGAAAAAAGCAGCCCTTCTTTTTCCATATAAAAACCGTAATGGCCTGCAGTATGGCCTGGAAGATGAACAGCCCGGAGCGTATATTTGCCCAGTTCGATCAGGTCTTGATCTTTGAAGGCTCCCGCCACAGGGATCTTTCTGAATCCGGGACTCACCGGTACATCTTCCGGCATGGGAATGACCGAACCGTAGCCGGGCCTTTTAATACCCGGCATCATCACTGACCATAGGTCATAGCCGTGAAAGTTGTGGTAGGATCCTTCGTTATCATAGGTAGCAAGTTCTTCTTCTCCGACATAAAATTTGGCCGCCGGAAAGAAGCTGTCCCCATGAAGATGATCAAAATGAGAATGGGAGATCAGGGCCATTTGGATCCTGGGCCCTGCGATAGCTGAAAAAGCTTTCCCGCCTGCCCCCAAATCGATCACGGACGGGATATCATCATCAAAGTACATGCTGTTTGAATAAGGATATTTGGGCTGAGTTTCAGGTGCAACCACATAAACACCATCAAGCAGCTGCTTAAGAATCGGAAACACTTCCCCCCCGAAGTACTATATAATTATTGTAACAGTAACCTTTGGGAAGATAAATAACTGCTTGAGGAATATTCGACAATAAATTATACGTAAATAAAAATAGCCGGTCATACACCCATCATTGAAAGTGTAATGTCCGGCCACGGTTGATCCGCCTCAGTCCATCGGACCGCCTTCCCAGTACTGCCTGATTTTTCTTAACGCATAACCGCCAAAGAATAAACCGTTTACAAATGCCAGTGGAATAGCCATAGCACCAAACCAGCGAAAATTTTGCTTTAAATCTTCCTGGCCATCGGTAGTTCTGTATCTGCTCAAGATGATTCCCTCCTTTTTATTCTTATTGTGATACAAAAAGAGGGGAAATATAGCAGGATATAATTATCAATTTTTCTCAATTTTTGCTCATTAAGGCGGGAATTACTTTGGAGATCAATAAATAGATCAAGGTTCCGCAGAGCAATATCAATAATAGGATACTAATAACTTTTTCGATCATTACTTATCACCATCAATAATATATGAAAGAATGACTTTTTTTATTCTGACATCACAAGCAGGCTGCAATAAAAGGCGAAATAAGCAGGATACAGGCAGAGCTGATACTTGTGCCTGCCGGAATGATAGATTACAATAACGTTGATGGCTGGAAGCCCGGCATCAGAATATAATGATAAGAAGTCCTGCATTCTTTCGCTATGAAAGCGTCAGGGAAATTTACGAATGCAGCATGAAAATGCTTTTGTCACAAAGAAGTTATGCATATCCAAGCTATTTGGGAAATGGAAATACTGCTTCCTTAATTTTATTTACGATAGGGGTCTCAATGAAAAAGAAAAAGAATGTTTATCCTAAACCCATATTAAAAAAGTTCGCTCAGGAAATCACAGCCATGATCAATATGAACCAGGGCCGCCTTTTCCTGCTGGAGAGGCTGGAAGATATGCCCGATGAAGTCAGAAATGAAATGATCGAAGGAATGTCTTCTTTTTACCAGGATGAGATGGTGGATTTTTTTTACTTGCTAAAGATGGAATACGAAACAGAGTTTGCTGCCATTTGCGATAAAGCCCTGGAAAAATACCGTATGGCAGGGATGGATGTTACACCGCCACAATTTTTTGACGGGACTTTTTATAAGGCTTATGTCAGCTGCACCCGCCATACCGGCAGAATAACCCTGGATGTTGCCTGGATCGCAGACAGCGCTGTTTTACATGTGGAATGTTTTTACCTGACCTTTAACCCGGACGGGATCCATAGCTTTATACTGGTCGACGATATACCGGTCGATGTTTACGAGGAACAAAGGAACAGTTTGACTGATATGGAGGAGGTCGACTATGAAGAAGCCTGCTGCCTGATTTATCAGGCCTACGCCAATAATCTCCGCTATATGACTGCCCCGGCACTGGGCCGGTTTCTCTATTATAAATATATCGATTACTATATAACCCATGACATTCCTGATCATTTAAGCCTCATTCGGCGCATTTCGGCTCTGTTTACGCCCCGGCAGCTGGTAAACAGCTATTTTCAGGGCATCAGGAATCGGGATTATACTTACCTGGAAGCCTTGACCACCAGCGAGGGTAACGTTCACAGGATCCTTGAGAATCTGGGCAGTCTTTTTAGTGCAGGGACGCTATTGCTGGAAGCCCAGGCTCAGGATGTGCAGGCAGCGGGGAACCAGGTCATGGTAAATGCCAATGCCTATACGGCACGGGATGAGGAGATATACGACAATCAACTGCGATTTCATCTGACCAGGGATGAACAACAAACCTGGTATATCGATGATTTTGAACTGCTTAAACAGGAGTGCCTGAACCGGGATAGAGATGCCAATCCCTTTACAGGTCCAGTCTTATGCCGCATCTATTATATAACTGATGTGGATGAGCTTTTTGAAATTCTGGAAAAGGTAGATAATGTCCAGAGCATTGAGGAACTGACCTTTGGCGTACATATGCGCATAACGGAAGAAGCGGAAGATAACAGCCAGGGCGTGGTATTTTTTAAAGGAGTCGCAGTTGATATTGTGGTCAATGACGGTGAAGAACTGGCCTTGATCAGCAAGCATACCGAGTTTATTGAAGAACTGCATCAGATGTTCATGGAAGAATACAGCAGCATTGTGATCCCTTTGGGGACTTATGAAACAGACATGCTGACCGCATATAAATATATCAATGGGCGGTATAAGAGCTTTGAGGATACCCTGTACGATCATGCGGCCGGCACTGCGTTTGACGATGGAATGCGCTGCCTGACTGCGAGCTATTATGTGAAAGACCGGGCGAAACTAAGTGAATTGCTCAATAAAGTACAAGAAATGGTGGTCGATATCAGTCCTGACAAAAAGGTGTATTACCAATTCAGACATCCGCTCGCCGGGCTGGGGTTTTTTGCTGAATATGTGCTTGATGCTGACTGGTTGAACATTTCCGCTTTTGGAGAAAAAGATCTGGATCTTGCCCGGAGGGATTTTGAGAAGCTGGCGGGTAATCAGCTTGAATTTGATGGAATGGAAACAAGACACGGCAGTATATTTGATATTTTAAGCTCGGGTATCAAAAAAGAATACCCGGAGTTGGAAACAGCATTAAAGGAAGTTTATCTTAACAAATGGTACTATTCCGGCTTACGCCAGTTAAAGGGAATGAGCCCGTCAGAAGCCAGCCAGACGGAAGAAGGCATACAGCTATTATGGAGCATGCTCAAAAAATTCCGGCAAAAAGACAAGAACAGCAGCCGTCAAAGACTTTCAGTGCATGAGTATGTTCGTAAACTGGAACAAAAAAAACAAGAAAAACAATCATGATTTATATTGACAGCTAACCTGGGTTTCCCTATACTATTATAATAATTAAATAGGATAACAGGCTATGACAGGACATAACATATAAAAGCGTTAGATTACAGAGAACCGGAGTGGTGGAAACCGGTATCAACATTTATATGGTCATCATCCTCGAGCTGCCATCTGAAAGATCGATCGATCCAGTAGGTGGTGCCGGACAAACAGGTCCGTTAAAAACTGGGCATAATGCTGCGAGTGGTCGTTAACAAACGACAAGCAGGGTGGTACCGCGAGAAATACCTCTCGTCCCTGAATTTGGACGAGAGGTTTTTTTATATTCAATTTGATTTCATCTCACTTTTTACAGGAGGGAAATTTATGAAAAGCACCATGATCAAAAAAGGACTGGAAAAAGCCCCTCATCGTTCACTATTTAATGCATTGGGCTTAATTGACGAAGAAATCGCCCGTCCTCTTATCGGGGTCGTGAATTCAAAAAATGATATCGTTCCCGGTCATATCAATCTGGATAAAATAGCCGAAGCGGTGAAAGCAGGCGTAAGACTGGCCGGAGGAACACCCTTTGAGTTTCAGACCATAGCGGTTTGCGACGGTATTGCCATGAACCACATCGGTATGAGCTATTCCCTTGGCAGCCGGGAACTGATCGCTGACTCCGTGGAAATCATGGCAGTGGCCCATGCCTTTGATGCTTTGGTATTCATTCCTAACTGTGATAAAGTGGTCCCGGGCATGTTAATGGCCGCAGCACGGATCAATGTTCCCGCCATCTTTATCAGTGGCGGACCGATGCTGGCCGGCAGAGCTGACGGTAAAGCGATCAGTGTTACCCAGGTATTTGAAGCCGTAGGTGCAGCTGCAGCAGGCCGGATCAACGATGACCAGCTTTGTGCATTGGAGCAGAATGCCTGTCCTACCTGCGGGTCCTGTTCCGGTATGTTTACTGCCAACTCTATGAACTGCCTGACCGAAGCATTGGGCATGGGATTGCCCGGTAACGGTACCATACCGGCAGTTTATTCAGAACGGATCCGTTTGGCTAAAAAGGCCGGCATGAAAATCATGGAATTATTGGAGAAAGATATAAAACCCAGCGATATTATGACCCCATCCGCTTTCCGTAATGCGATCCATATGGATATGGCCATTGGCTGTTCCACCAATTCAGTCCTGCATTTACTGGCTATAGCCAGTGAAGCCGGAGTAGAGCTGGATCTGGACCTGTTCAATGAAATCAGCCAAACCACTCCTCATTTGTGTAAAATAAGCCCGGCCGGAAGTCATCATATGGAAGACTTACACGCGGCCGGTGGTGTTCAGGCAATATATAATGAACTTGGAAAAAAAGATCTGCTTGATCTTTCCTGCATGACGGTGACCGGGCACAGCATTGGCGAAAATATTGCCGATACGCCTGTTTTAAACCATGAGGTCATCCGCCCGGCAGATGCTCCTTATAGCCCCAGCGGCGGACTGGCAATTTTATTTGGCAATCTGGCTCCTGATGGAGCCGTGGTCAAAAAAGGCGCAGTAGATCCTGAAATGATGGAACACATTGGGCCCGCCCGGGTATTTGATTCGGAAGAAGCAGCCGTTGAGTCAATTTTAAAGCAGCAGATCAAAGCCGGGGATGTCATCGTGATCCGTTATGAAGGTCCCCGGGGCGGACCGGGAATGAAGGAAATGCTTACCCCCACCTCGGCTATTGCCGGTATGGGGCTGGATAAGGAAGTGGCACTGATAACCGACGGACGCTTTTCTGGTGCTACCCGGGGAGCATCCATAGGACATGTTTCGCCTGAGGCAGCAGCCGGCGGCGTCATTGCCCTGGTCAAGGAGGGCGATCTGATTCGAATCAATATTCCGGCGAATCAGATGGAACTGGTGGTAGATGAAGCAGTCCTTGCCGAAAGAAGACGACTATGGCAGGCACCTGCACCCAGGATAAAAAAAGGATATATGCAGCGATATGCTCAGATGGTACAATCAGCCAGTACCGGCGCCGTATTTAAGAAACCATAAGGCCGACCGGATGGAAAAACAAATGCAGCGGGCCATCTTTAGCCCGCTATTTTAATCGAAATACAGCCGGAGTCAGGGCAGGGTTCTCCTGATTGCGGATCGACCATAGATAAACTGCAGTGATCCGGAATAAGGAAGAATTGCAGCAATCAGGAGGCCGTTAGTTAAACGGTGGGAGTAAAAGAGGGAGGTGTTCTGAGTGAAGTTAAAAGGCGCAGAAATATTGTTGGAATGTTTAAAAGAAGAAGGCGTGGATACCATTTTTGGCTATCCCGGCGGGCAGATCCTGCCTGTATACGACGCCCTGTACAGTTCAGACATCAGGCATATCCTGGTACGTCACGAACAGGGGGCGGCCCATGCAGCTGACGGTTATGCCAGGGTTACAGGAAAAGTTGGGGTGTGTGTTTCTACTTCCGGCCCGGGAGCCACAAATCTGGTGACCGGAATTGCCAATGCCTATATGGATTCCATACCGATGGTTTGTTTTACCGGACAGGTAGGTACGCCTTTTATCGGTAAAGATGCTTTTCAGGAAGCTGATATTACCGGCATAACTTTGCCTATCACCAAACATAACTATTTGATCGAAACGACCGAGGATGTGGCGAGGATCGTCAAAGAAGCCTTTTATGTTGCCAGGACCAACCGCCCCGGTCCGGTGGTAGTAGACCTGCCGAAAGATGTTATGGAAAGAGTCATTGAATATGAACCGGCCCAGGAAGATGTAAACATAAGGGGTTACAGGGTCATGCGAGGGTATAATAACGGCCAGGTGATCAATGCGGTGGAACTGATCAAAAATGCTGAGCGCCCGGTGATCTATGCCGGCGGTGGTGTGATCGCCTCCAATGCAGCTATGGAATTGAGAGAACTGGCAGAGCGCAGGAAGATCCCTGTCACCACGACCTTGATGGCCTTAGGCAGTTTCCCTTCCTTGCATTATCTTTCCCTGGGGATGCTGGGGATGCATGGCACTCGTTACGCCAATTATGCCATGGGCGAAAGTGACTTGATCATCGCTGTGGGGGTTCGTTTTGATGATCGCGTTACCGGGAAATTAGAAGGCTTTGCCACCAATGCCAAAATCATTCACATTGACATAGATGCAGCCGAAATCGGCAAGAATGTAAATATCAATGTTCCGATCGTGGGCGATGTGAAGGAAGTCCTGCAGGCCATCAATCAACGCCTTGAAGAAGTGCAGGAGGCGGGCGAATGGCTGCAGACCATTGACCGCTGGAAAGATGAGTTTCCAATGGGTTTTCCCGAATCAGCAGAAGGACGCATCATGCCTCAGGACGTGGTGGAGAGGATCTATCAGCATACCCAGGGCGAAGCGATCATAACCACTGAAGTGGGCCAAAACCAGATGTGGACCGCTCAGTTTTATAAATTCAAACATCCCCGCAGCTTTATTAGTTCCGGCGGTTTGGGTACCATGGGCTACGGTTTCCCGGCAGCCATCGGCGCACAGATCGCCTGCCCGGACAAAAAAGTGGTGGATATCGCCGGTGACGGCAGCATCCAGATGAATATCCAGGAACTGGGCACTGCGGTCCAGTACAAACTGCCCATCGTTATATGTATCCTTAATAATCAGTATCTGGGAATGGTCAGGCAATGGCAGGGTCTCTTTTATCAAAAACGATATTCCTTTGTTGATATGAGCCATCAGCCTGATTTTGTTAAATTAGCCGAGGCGTATGGTGCTATAGGGATCAGGGTCACCAAAGCAGAGGAAATCGACGAGGCCTTGAGCCGGGCGCTGGCAGTTACTGACCGGCCGGTGATCATCGATTTCCTGGTCGAAAGGGAAGCCGATGTATTTCCAATGGTGCCGCCGGGCGGGACACTGGATAATATGCTGGGGGGTGACTAAAAATTGAAGAAGCACACATTAGCCGTTACCGTAGAGAATAAACCGGGTGTATTGACCAGGGTCGCGACCCTGTTTCGCCGCCGGGGGTATAACATCGACAGCCTGACAGTGGGAACCACAGAAAACCCAAATATTTCACGCATGACCATCGTGGTCGAGGGCGATGATTCGGTCATCGAACAGGTGACCAAACAGCTTTATAAGCTGGTGGACGTGATCAAAATCATTGATGTAACTGAAGAAAAGGCGGTGGACCGGGAGCTGGTCCTGATCAAAGTCAAAGCAGACAATACGGTCCGGGCGGAAATCGTTCAAATCGTTGATATATTCCGCGCCCGCATCGTGGATATCGGCCGCAGTTCACTGATCATCGAAGCCACCGGCGACTCGACCAAAATCGATGCTATCGAAGCTTCATTACGGCCTTTCGGGATCATGGAGCTGGTTCGAACCGGCAAAGTCTCAATGGTAAGGGGAAACAAATAGTTTTAATAAATAAAAATACCATGCTACAAGAATAAAGGAGGAAGTAAATAATGGCGAAAATGTATTATGATGCTGATGCAAATCTGGAGCTCTTGAAAGGGAAAACCGTAGCAGTCATGGGATTTGGCTCCCAGGGCCATGCCCAGGCGCAAAACCTGAATGAAAGCGGAGTAAAAGTAGTCGTTGGTTTGCGCAAACCATTCGATGCAGCCAGCCAGGCGGAATGGGACCGGGTCATCGCTGCGGGTATCCAGCCTATGACAGTCAGTGAAGCTGCCCAGCAGGGGGACATCATCCAGATCCTTCTGCCAGATGAGGCGCAGGCAAAAGTATATAAAGAAGAGATCCAGCAATATATGACCGAAGGCAAGGCTCTGGTATTCTCCCATGGCTTTAATATCCATTTTGGACAGATCGTACCGCCGGCCAATGTTGATGTTTATATGGTCGCTCCCAAAAGTCCCGGACACCTGGTTCGCCGCATGTATGAAGAAGGAGCTGGAGTTCCATCACTGATCGCGATTCAGCAAGACTATAGCGGAAAGGCCAAAGAATATGCCCTGGCTCATGCCAAAGGCATCGGTTCGACCAGAGCAGGCGTGCTTGAGACCACTTTCCAGGAAGAGACCGAAACCGACCTTTTCGGTGAACAATGCGTACTGTGCGGCGGCGTTACGGAACTGGTCAAAGCCGGTTTTGAAACCTTGGTAGATGCGGGATATCAACCTGAGGTAGCCTATTTCGAATGCCTGCACGAACTGAAACTTATCGTTGACCTGATGTACGAAGGCGGCATGAGCAATATGCGTTACTCCGTTTCCGATACCGCTGAATGGGGCGACTATATTACCGGGCCCAGGATTATTGGCGAAGAAGCCCGCTATGCCATGCAGGACGCTTTGACCGAGATCCAGGACGGCATATTTGCCAAAGAATGGCTGTTGGAAAATCAGGTGGGACGCCCTCGCTTCAATGCTTTAAAAAGACAGGGCAAAGAACATCTGATCGAAGAAGTTGGTGCGGAACTGCGCTCCATGATGCCTTGGCTGAAAAGCGGCAACGCCCTGGTAAAAGAAAATAAATAATCAACTCCAAGAGTAAATAATTTTTAAAGGATTTTGATTACCAATGAACGATAAAAACAGGATCTATATTTTCGATACCACATTGCGGGATGGGGAACAATCTCCCGGTGTCAGCCTGAATGTTGACGAAAAAGTGGAGATCGCCCAGCAACTGGCTTTGCTGGGGGTAGACATTATCGAAGCCGGGTTCCCCATTGCCTCACCGGGTGACTTTGCGGCGGTCAAAAGAATTGCCGATACAGTGAAAGGACCAATCATAGCCGGGCTTTGCCGGGCGGTCAAAACGGATATCGATCGTACCTGGGAAGCTGTGAAGGGAGCTGAAAAGCCACGCATACACACTTTCCTGGCTACTTCCGATATCCATTTGCAGTATAAGCTGCAAAAGACCAGAGAGGAAGCCCTGGTTCAGGCAGTGGAAGCAGTCCGGTATGCCAAAAGCTTATGCCCGGATGTGGAGTTTTCTGCGGAAGATGCTTCGCGTTCCGACCCGGATTATCTGGTCCAGCTCATAACCGCAGTGATCGACGCCGGTGCCAATGTAGTGAATCTGCCGGATACCGTCGGATACGCAGTGCCGGAGGAATTTGGACAGTTTATCCGTTATATCATGGAAAACGTGCCCAATATCGATCAAACAATCATCAGCATCCATTGTCATGACGATCTGGGTATGGCCGTAGCCAATTCTCTGGCCGGGATCGCCAACGGTGCGCGCCAGGTAGAAGTGGCTGTCAATGGCATCGGCGAAAGAGCCGGCAATGCATCTTTGGAAGAGATCATTATGGCGTTGTATACCCGCAAATCTTTTTACGAAAAAGAACTGAATGTCAACTACCGGGAGATCTATCGTACCAGCCGCCTGGTCAGCAATCTGACCGGCATGGTCATCGCCCCTAACAAAGCGGTGGTCGGACTGAATGCTTTTGCACATGAATCCGGCATCCATCAGGACGGAGTTTTGAAAGAACGTACCACCTATGAGATCATGAGTCCGGAATTGGTTGGCTTAAGCCGCAGTAATCTGGTCCTGGGCAAGCATTCAGGCCGCCACGCCTTTAAGGATAGGCTGATCGAATTAGGCTATAACTTAAAAGATGATGAGCTCGATAGGGCTTTTATTGACTTCAAGGAAATCGCCGATAAGAAAAAATCTGTTAATGACGATGATCTGGAAGCATTGATCAAAGATCATATTTGGAAGGTACCGGAAAGATTTTCGCTGGTTTATCTGCATATCTCCAGCGGAACCACTGTAGTACCGATGGCAACCGTTAAGCTAAGTATCGAAGGGATAATATTTGAAGCGGCGGCAACGGGAGACGGACCGGTGGATGCAGCGTGCAAAGCGGTGGATAAGATCACTGATATATACGGAACGCTGCATACCTACAAATTGAATGCGGTCAGCGGCGGCAAAGACGCTTTGGGGGAAGTCAATGCCCGGATCTCCATCAATGGCGTGATGTACAATGGCCGGGGCTTAAGCACGGACATCATCGAAGCCAGTGTCAAAGCCTATATAAATGCCATCAACAAACATTTTTATGCCGACCAGCGTCAAAAAGAAGAATTGGGTTAATAGAAGGAGGAGCTTACTTATGGGAATGACCATCAGTCAAAAGATACTGGCGGTCCATGCAGGCCGGGAGCATGTGGAGGCCGGTGAGTTAGTCAACTGTCGGCTGGATGTGATCCTGGGCAACGACGTAACAGCGCCTGTTGCCATATCAGAATTCGATCGTCTGGGGTATCCTGAAGTAAAGGACCGGGATAAGATCGTGCTGGTCCCCGATCATTTTATCCCTAATAAAGATATCAAATCTGCTGAGCAGGCTAAAATCGTACGTGACTTTGCCAAAAAACAGGGAATTGCTAATTACTTCGAAGTCGGACAGATGGGGATCGAGCACTGCCTGTTGCCGGAAAAAGGCCTGGTGGCACCGGGAGATTTGATCATCGGGGCTGATTCTCATACCTGTACGTATGGAGCCCTGGGAGCCTTTGCTACCGGGGTGGGATCCACTGATATGGCTGCTGCCATGGCGACCGGGGAAGCCTGGTTCAAAGTGCCGGAAGCCATCAAATTTATTTACTATGGTAAAATGCCCGAATATGTGGGAGGCAAAGATCTGATACTTTATACCATCGGTGATATTGGAGTAGACGGGGCCCGTTATATGTCCATGGAGTTCACCGGTGAAGCCATTGACAGCCTTACCATCGACAACCGTTTTACCATGGCCAACATGGCCATCGAAGCCGGAGGGAAAAACGGGATTATTGCCCCGGATGAGATAACCTTAAGCTATGTGAAGCACCGGGTAAAACGCCCTTTCAACCTTTATAAATCAGATGATGATGCCAGGTATCATGAAGTGCGGGAATATGATGTCAGCAAACTGGAACCGGTGATCGCTTTTCCGCATCTGCCTGAAAATACCCGCTTTGTAAGTGAAGCTGCCGATGTCAGCATAGACCAGGTGGTGATCGGCTCCTGCACCAATGGCAGGATCGAGGACCTGAAAATTGCCGCTTCCATTTTAAAGGGTAAAAAAGTGCATCCTGAACTCAGGGTGATCATTTTCCCCGGTACCCAGCAGATTTATCTGGAAGCCTTACGGCTTGGCTACATTGAAACCTTTGTAGAAGCGGGTGCCATTGTCAGCACACCTACCTGCGGACCATGCCTGGGAGG
>CAZNPR010000026.1:17425-22269 GCA_964574965.1 uncultured Syntrophomonas sp.
TTGTAGAAGCGGGTGCCATTGTCAGCACACCTACCTGCGGACCATGCCTGGGAGGGCATATGGGGATCCTGGCCAAGGGCGAAAAAGCACTGGCTACTACCAACCGCAACTTCGTAGGGCGGATGGGCCATCCTGAAAGCGAAGTATACCTGTCCAGCCCGGCAGTCGCTGCTGCCAGCGCCATCAAAGGCAGGATCACTCCCCCCTGGGAAGTGTAATTTTCTTTATGAAGGAAGGAAGGTTTACTATGAAGCTAAGTGGCAAAGTTCATAAATTCGGAGCTGATATTGATACTGACGTGATCATACCAGCCCGTTATTTGAATACTTTTGACCCGAAAGAACTGGCCATACATTGCATGGAGGATGCTGATCCTCTGTTTCCGTCCAAAGTAAAGGCCGGAGATATCATCGTTGCTGATAAAAACTTCGGCTGCGGCAGTTCACGGGAACATGCTCCCATTGCCATAAAAGGTGCCGGGGTGTCCTGTGTGATCGCCCGCTCCTTTGCCCGTATTTTTTACCGCAACTCCATCAATATAGGCCTGCCCATTTTAGAATGTGATGCGGCTATTGATGCAGTCCTTGAAGGAGATGAACTGGAAGTTGAGCTGGAAACCGGCTTGATCACCAATAAACGCAATGGTGAGCAGTTTCAGGCCGTGCCTTTCCCGGAATTCATGCAGGCGATCATCACCCAGGGCGGACTCATCAATTACGTAAAAGCGAAAAGCACCAACGATTAAAGCAAGAAAGGATGTACAACATGTTTAAAATCGCTGTATTACCTGGTGACGGTATTGGACAAGAGATCGTGCCTGAAGCCATAAAGGCACTTAAGGCTATTGGAGAAAAATTTGACCATGAATTTGAATTTACCGAAGCTTTGATCGGCGGAGCGGCCTATGATGCTGTGGGGCATCCTCTGCCTCCCGAAACCTTGAGGCTGTGTAAGGCTTCCGATGCTGTTTTGTTAGGAGCCATCGGCGGCCCTAAATGGGAAGAGTTGCCGGTAAATCTGCGGCCGGAAGTGGGGGCGCTGCTGCCTTTAAGAAAGGAACTGGGCTTGTATGCCAACATGCGTCCCTGTATGCTGTTCCCCAGTCTGCTGGGTGCCTCCACCCTGAAAGAAGAGACCCTTGCCGGAGTAGACATTATGGTGATCCGGGAATTGACCGGAGGGGCTTATTTCGGTGAAAAACACCGCGAAAAATTGATGGGCGGCGGGGAGAAAGCCACGGATTATATGACGTATTCCTCATACGAGATCGAAAGGATCATCCGCTATGCTTATGAAGTAGCCCGGGGACGCGGAAAACAATTATGCTCGGTAGATAAAGCCAATGTTCTGGAGTCTTCCCGCTTGTGGCGGGAAATTGCTGTGAAAATAGCTGCAGAGTATCCTGATGTACAGACTACTTACATGTATGTAGACAACTGTGCCATGCAGTTGATCCGCAATCCACGCCAGTTTGATGTTATCGTGACCGAGAACCTGTTTGGTGATATATTGACCGATGAAGCTTCCATGCTGACCGGCTCAATAGGCATGCTGCCCAGTGCTTCCATCGGCGGCAAAGTCGGCCTGTACGAACCAGCCCACGGCAGTGCTCCGGATATAGCTGGGCAGGGAAAAGCCAATCCTTTGGCCACGATCCTATCCGCGGCTATGATGCTCAGATACTCTTTCCATTTGGAGACTGAGGCCAGACTGGTTGAAAAGGCAGTCACAGAATTCCTGGAGCAGAATTACCGGACAGCTGATTTGATGGAAAGCGGTAAGAAACCAGTAACAACTTCCGAAGCCGGCGATATCGTAGCGGCTTTTGTAGCGAATTTCCAATAAATGATGAGACACAATGATATTGAAAAAAACCGCAGCATTCCGGAAGGAGGAAAAGGCATTGGGGATTACAAGCTAAATACCATGATTTATGATACGACCTTAAGGGATGGCTCGCAAACGGAGGGCATCAGCTTTTCATTGGAAGATAAGCTGCGAATCGCACGCAAGCTGGATCATCTGGGGGTCAGCTATATCGAAGGCGGATGGCCCGGGAGCAATCCTAAAGATTTGGAATTCTTCAGCCAGATCAGGCAGGTCCCCCTGCAAAATGCCAGGATCACTGCCTTCGGTTCCACCCGTAAGCCAGGAGGAAGAGCGGAACAGGACAGTAATGTCCAGGCCTTGCTGGACGCCGGGGTAGATACAGTCACCATTGTCGGCAAATCATGGGACTTTCATGTCTTGCGCGCGTTGGAGACCACCCTGGAAGAAAATCTTGCTATGATCAGCGATACAGTCTCTTATTTGACGGGCAAAGGATTGGAAGTCATCTTTGATGCCGAACACTTCTTTGACGGTTTCAAACATAACCGGGATTATGCCCTGCAGGTACTGATGGCCGCAGAATTGGCAGATTGGATCGTTCTCTGTGATACCAATGGAGGAACGATGCCTTGGGAAATCTCCGCGATCACCAAACAGGTCGCTGAAACTGTAAAAAATCAGCTGGGGATCCATGCCCATAATGATTCCGGTTGCGCTGTCAGCAATTCCCTCATGGCAGTTGATGCCGGCTGCTCACAGGTCCAGGGCACCATCAACGGGTACGGGGAACGCTGCGGCAATGCTGACCTATGCGCCATCATTCCCAATCTGGAACTGAAAATGGACCGACAGGCGCTGCCCGCCGGAAATTTAAAGAATTTGACGGAAGCTGCGCATTACATCAGTGAGATTGCCAACATGCCCCACCATAACAACCAGCCTTTTGTAGGACACGCTGCTTTTGCTCACAAAGGCGGGATCCATGTCAGCGCCTTGTTGAAGGATTCTCAGACGTATGAACATATAAACCCCGAAGCAGTCGGCAATAAGCGCCGGGTGTTGGTGTCAGAGCTTTCAGGTTTGTCCAACCTGCTATATAAAGCCAGGGAAATGAATCTGGATATCAACAGCTATGATGCGGAGACCCGCAAAGTGATCCGGAAAATCAAAGAACTGGAAAACCAGGGCTTCCAGTTTGAAGGGGCCGATGCTTCCCTGGAACTTTTACTGCGCCAAGCCTTCGGACAATATGATGAGTTTTTTCGGTTGGAAAATCTTAAGCTGATCATGGAAAAAAGCGAAGGCAAGGATATTACTGCCGAAGCCATCATCAAACTGACCATCGGAGAAAAAACCTTTCACACCGCTGCTGAAGGTGACGGTCCGGTCAATGCTTTGGACAATTCCATCCGCAAGGCTTTAAACGAAGTTTATCCTGAGATCAGCCGGATGCACTTAAGCGATTACAAAGTAAGGGTGTTAAACGGTAATAAAGGCACCGGTGCCAAAGTAAGGGTTTTGATCGATTCAGTCGATGATACCCGGCAGTGGAGTACCGTTGGAGTGTCCGAAAACATTATCGAAGCTTCCTACCAGGCAATTGTGGACAGTATCAACTATATGCTGATGAGAAGCAAATTATCAGAATAGCAAGATGCCAAAAACCCTTTCGTTCCAAGACGGGAGGGTTTTTATAATTTGCCATGCGTGTGTTAATGCTTTTATCTGCGAAATTCATAAAATAAGTATTTTTCAATATGTATAATAAGAAGCTTCATAATATGCCAAATGTATACAACTGGAAATAGTGATGACCAGTGGGATATTTAATGTTATATTAAAAGCGAAGCGAAAAAATAGTTCTTGGTGGGGGGAAGTATAAAATGAAAGCGATGATAATGGCGGCCGGAGTAGGTTCCCGTCTCATGCCGCTGACAGTGGAAGTCCCAAAACCGATGATACCGATGGCCAACCGGCCTTTGATGGAAAGTATCGTCAACCTGCTGAAAGAACATCAATTTGATGATGTGATCGCCAACCTTCATTACCATGCCGAAACCATCAGCGATTACTTCGGTAATGGTGAAGCTTACGGCCTGTCCCTGCAATACTCTCTGGAAGAAGAATTAAAGGGTACTGCCGGCGGGGTGAAAAACTGCGAGAACTTTTTGAATGAAACCTTTGTAGTAGTAAGCGGGGATGCTTTGACCGATATCGATCTGACTGCATTGATGCGTGCTCATCGCAGCAACGGTGCATTGGCAACCATTGCTTTAAAAAAAGTTGATGATGTGGAGCAGTTTGGCGTAGTGGTACACAATGATGCAGGCAAAATAAAGAAATTTCAGGAAAAGCCCAAACAGGAAGAAGCCTTGAGTAACATGGCCAATACCGGAATTTATATCTTTGAACCGGAAATTTTCAAATACATACCTCCCCGGCAGTTTTATGATTTCGGCAAACAGGTTTTTCCTCATCTGGTGAGGATCAAGGCCCCTTTTTACGGCACACCCATTGAGGATTACTGGTGTGATGTAGGAAATATCAATACCTACCGCCAGGCACACAAAGATATTCTGGCAGGCCGGGTGCGGACCAAAACCGAACGGATCATGATCAATGGTGCAAGCGACGCCAAAGTACTTTGCGGCGAAAATACCATGATTGGTAAAGGAGTCACTTTCTCCGGCAATATCGTGATCGGCTCCGGCTGCATCATACAGGATGGAGCCAGGATCAGTAACTGCATCATATGGGATGATACGGTGGTAGGAAAGAATTCTTTATTGCGGGATTGTGTAGTAGGAAGCTCCTGCAATATTGGCGAACAGGTTATCATCGAAACCGGAGCTGTCGTGGCCAGCCGCTGCCAACTGGAAGATAAGGTGGACATTAAGGCAGGGCAGAAGGTATTTGTGAATACTTCGGGGCTCTTACAGCTGGAACAAGGCTAACCAGACCGATTTTTGCATGTGAATCTCATCGTTATTTTAAAAAGCCCGATGAGATTCACA
>CAZNPR010000027.1:0-21840 GCA_964574965.1 uncultured Syntrophomonas sp.
CCGATCAGGTCCATTGATTGAATGTAATTGGTACCTTCCCAGATGGAATAAATTTTAACGTCTCTGCAGAGTTCCGCAATGGGATATTCTTCTGAATAGCCATTGCCGCCGAATACCTGCATTGCTTCTGCACAGAGTTCCCAGGCTTTATCTGAGCAATAGGCTTTTACGATCGGTGTATTTACTTCCAAACGTGCTTTGGCCCGCCTCTTCTCCTCAGGATCCTGAGAATATTCTACGATGTCAAAATAATAATAGGTTTTGAAAATAAGGGCCCGCATAGCTTCAATATAAGCTTTCAGATCCAGCAGCATTCTTTTCACATCTTCATGTTTGATAATGTTCAGTCTTTCTGCTTTTGGATTGGTGATCGGGCGGCCCTGGATCCTTTCTGCTGCATAACTGGCAGCATTGTGAAAGGCTATGGCCGTTTCTGCTACAGCTGCATGACCGGTTTCCATTCGGGCACCGTTCATCATCTGGAACATCTGAGCCATTCCTTCGCCTTTGCCTTCCGCATCAGGCGGATTCCCCAGAATAAATCCTTCGCAATTATTATCTTCCCCGAACGCCATAACACAAGTAGCTGAGCCTTTTATGCCCATTTTGTGTTCGATGCCCACACAGTTGACATCATTGGGACCAATAATATTTCCCGCGTCATCCACTCTCATCTTTGGTACCACAAAAAGTGAAATACCTTTGGTTCCGGGTTTGGCTCCTTCTACCCTGGCTAAAACCAGATGAATGATATTTTCGGTTATATCCTGATCGCCCCCGGTAATGAAACATTTGGTTCCTTTTATCTTATATATGCCTTCTTTATCTGTGGGATAAGCTTTGCTTAACAGGTCTCCGACATCGGAACCAGCGTTAGGTTCAGTCAGACACATCGTCCCTGCCCACTGCCCGCTGTACATCTTTTCTTTAAAAAGACCTTTCACTTGAGTACTGCCAAATTTCGCTACCAGCCCTGCCGCCCCGGCGGTAGCCAAGATATAGGGCATGATTGCTGCATTGGCGCCGGCCAGGAATTCACCACAAGCGCGAAATAGTGTATTAGGAAGTCTGCCTTCACAATCATGATCTTCATTGCTGCCGCCCCAGCCATTCTCATTTACAAACCAATAAGCATCTTTAAAGGAAGGGGGTACCACGACCTTGCCATCTATAAATCTGGCCTGGACAGCTTCATTGTCATCTCTGGTGGGCGCAATGACTTCCCGGGCTACTTTCAGTGCAGCTTCCAGGATACTATCGATGTCATCTACACTGTAATAATCTTTATACGCATCGTAGGCTAAAATTTTCTCCATATCCAGCCATTCTTTCAGGATAAACTTGTGCTCTCTGGTTGAGAATAAAAAATTTGATGCCATTCGCGTTTCCTCCTTATACATTCCACTTATAATGTCAGGTACAGACACAACCAAAACAGTCAGGTTTCATCCCCGTTAAACTGACCCTAATATAAAACGAATAATATCACCCCCTGCATTCTGATTTGCCTGATCAAGTATTATTTTCAATTATAGGTGCTGTAAGAACCTTTTTAAACCCTGGCAGAAATGTTGAAAAATTACCAATAATTCAACAATGAAAGAACCTCTTTCCGATCATCTGCCAGCTGTAAATTCTTCTTTAAATCGTTTAAAAAAACGAATTGAAACGCCTTCTTCTAACCGGGATAAAAATTCTTTTTCAAGCTGGCCCGAAGTTCACCGCGCAAATCAGGATGAGCGATTTCAATTAATGCCAATGCCCTTTCCCTTATGCTTTTATATCTTAAATTGGCCACCCCGTATTCGGTAATAACATATTGTGTATAAGTTCGCGGGACGGTAACCGGTGTGCCGTTCGGCAATTCCGGAACGATAGAAGATATCAGACTCCCATCTGCTCTGCGCCGGGCTGATGTCAAAAGAGTGATCCCCTTGCCTCCCTCTGACCAGTAGGAACCCATCATAAAATCAAGCTGTCCTCCGGAACCGCTGATCATCCTATGTCCTATGCCTTCCGACGCGATTTGTCCGCTCATGTCAATCATTAATGCCATATTCATACATATCATGTTGGGGTGCTGGGCAATAAATACAGGATTATTGGTGTAATAGGCAGGGTGGATCTCGCAAGCCGGGTTTTCGCGGGCATATTCATACATTTCCTGATCTCCTAAACAGAAAGTACCCATGGTTACTCCCTGATGAAAAGGTTTGCGGGCATTGGTTACTATGCCTTTTTCCACCAGTTGGGGCAGACCCGTTGGGTACATCTCCGTGACTACGCCCAGATCATATTTACCGTCCAGTCCTGCCACAACAGATTCGGTGATTCCGCCGATCCCCATCTGAATGTTGTCACCATTATGGATCAGTTCCAGAACGTATTGTGCAATGGTATTTTCCGTTTCAGAAGCTGCACCCCGCTTGAATTCCGGTATCGGGCTGGAGTGTTCAATAAAATGATCGAATTCCGATATATGCAGCCAGTTGTTGCCAAATACGACCGGCATCTGTTCATTGACTTCACCGATCGCTATCCGCAGACGTCCTTTGGTTCTGCCCTCTTTTAAAACAGCCATACTATAATCACTGGTGAGGCTTAAATTCACATAACCATTTTTGTCAGGCGGCGTAACCATGGTTATATAAATATCTGAACGCTCTGTACATTTTTGTCCGCCGTCATATACAGTGCTGATCAAAAAGTCAGCTGTATGAGCAGCATAACTATCTCGAATGGATGCGATGCCAAATGCTGGCACATAGTTGATATGACCATCAATCTGTTTCATGAACTCCGGATCATAAAGCCGATTGGGACGCAGCTGGATACTATCCATGATTTTCACATCCAGCAATTCCTCGTGCCGGTTTAAAATAGCCTCGTATAATTCTGCCGAACAACCTCCAACCCCAATGGCGATCGAAATAAAGTCACCGGATCTGACTAATTGGGCTGCTTCGGTAAAGGAAACACATTTGCGGCGATATTCTTCCCGCCATGCTTGATAGGACATGATTCCCCTCCTGACTCGATTTTTTTCAGCAACAAATACAATATATTTTAATAACGTATAATTGTCAACCGTAGTAATTTCCATGTTGGAAATACTGCAAGAAAATATCGCACCAGTCTTCCGCAGATGCATGAGCTTATTTATGTAACGCTGTAACCGATGCGCCGTTTTTTACTATTTGTGATTTTAATAACAGGAATTTATCGTTTTGCGTTGAATATTATTAAGCAATATTCTGGAGGGAGGGTTTGGATAAATAATTTACAAAAATGTTCTATACAATTATTTTAGGGGGGGAATTTAATTAATGTCTGCTGCTAATGAAACAAAAATAACCGGTCATGTTCAGGAACTGGTTGCCAATCCTACACCACTGGGTCTTTTCGGACTGGCTATCGTTACCCTGGTGGCGTCTTCCAACAAGCTTGGAATAACGGACGGCACTGCCTATATCATTCCCTGGGCACTTTTCCTGGGAGCCACCGCTCAGTTCATTGCGGGGATAATGGACTACAAACACAATAATACTTTTGGGGCAACCGCTTTTTGCGGTTATGGTTTCTTTTGGTTCGGTATGGCGATGAGCTGGATGATCTCTACCGGTATGATCGGCAAGGGTATAGAATTTGACCCGCACCAGATGGGCTTTGCCTTCCTGGGCTATTTTATCTTCACAGTGTATATGACCGTTGGCGCAATGGGCACCAATAAAATACTATTTATCATTTTCTTTTTGATCGATTTGCTCTTCCTGGGACTCTTTGTGAACAATCTGGGGTTAGGGGGAGAATTCTGGCATATGCTGGCTGCTTATTCCGAACTGGGTATCGCAATCTTTTCTTTCTATGGTTCAGCAGCAGCCGTCTTAAATACCCATTATGGCATAACCGTATTACCCATTGGAGACGCCTTCGGACCTTTTGCCAAAGCTTCCGCTGCGGCTAAAGCATCTGTTTCCGCATAATGACTATATGCTAAAAGCACGGCCCCAGGCCGTGCTTTTTTGACGGGTCTGCTAGCTTTTTATTTAAAAATTCTCGTTTTATATCCTTTGGGGCAGATCAGCTTTTCAATTCAGCGATCAGTTCCCTTAAGGCCTCATTTTCTCTTTCTAGATCCCGGATCCGCTGCTCGGGAGTGATCACGATTGATTTGTCACTGAATGAGGCGGTCGGCTGCCACACCTTTTTATAATAATCATTTATAATACTATGCCCATAGGTATCACAATTGGCAAAAGCGGCTGCAAAGTCAGGATATTTATTGCGGTCATACCCAGGAACTGCCCATTTTCCGCCTAAGTCTTCCCAATTCTCAGCATTTCCTCGTTTGATCAAGGCAAACCGCGGACTCAGCAGATCTTTTCCTGCAGGCAGCGGCGCAGTGGTTGCGTAAGCATATAAATGTTGTATATGGGCTTCCACGCCTGTAGCTGGTGTATCGAAAAATGCCCCATGCCGGCCTTCTTCAAACCATACCCGATCAGGATCGGCTCCACGCAAATCTTCATCAGCCGTTGCAGCTTTTCCGGTAGCGCTGAGTCCGCAGTAATTATTTTGTTCCAATTCAACCAGCCCGCCATACTTCCACCATCCGGTTTCTTTGGCGGCCTGACAGAAGGCAATGTCTCCCCTGACTCCATACTCTTTTCCTATTTTTACATATAAATCAGCCAGGTCAGGTGCATTGGGATTATTCTTCAATGCCAGTTTTTTAAGCTCAGCACTGCTAACCATTGACTCACCCATAATTGAAATACTTTGCCACTGTTCATCATCAGGAACTGTTATTATTTTTTCAGCAGGTGTGGTGATATAGACGCTTCTGCTTGTCCCATCCCAGTTCACATCCATTCCCAGGCTTTCACTGATCACCCGGATCGGCACCATGGTCCTGTCATTCATTATCACCGGATCAGTATCTGTTGCTATGATTCTGCCATTTATGTATATTTTGATCTTTTCCCCGGCATCCGCTGCCAGTGGCAAATAAAAAAGAGTACTCACAGCCAATGCTGTCATTAAAATCAGGGCAACGCTTTTTCTTGTTCTGTACAACTTCACAAAAAACACCTCCATTAAATTGTATCGTCGCTTTTTAAGATCCGCAAGAATGGCACCGATTATATTTCCACTGTTTTCATCATTTTTTGAGTGTGATCTTTACTTAAATTTTTTTCTCGAAAAGAAATTGCCAATTTTATATATGATTCATCAGCTTAATTTCTTTCAATTCTTCACAAAAAACCGAAAGTTCTCTTATTCGAGCCATGCCCATTTGCAAGGTTAGCTTAAAACAGCCATGATTCGGCAATAAAAGTGTTAAATTTTGGGATACTTCAACCATAAAAAGACATATTATACTATGACAAATATTGTATCTTATTATATATCAGACCGTACAAGTCAGACAAAAATTACGGGGAGGTACTGCCATATGTTATCTAAAAATCTTAAGAAATCGGCAATATTATGCGCAATACTCATCATTTTACTGAAGGGCTTGGCGGATATTTATTACTTTCAGTCATCATCTTCTATTTTTTATATATTGATAAGTACACTGCTTTTAGTTGTGATTACTTTGGTAATAATGTTTCCCGTAGCCAGAACAGAAACAATCAATTATTGGAAAGAAAATAAGATCCTGACGAATCTGAGTCATGAATTCAGAACACCTATGATTGGGATAATTGGTGCCGCTGATTTGCTAGAGCGTGAGAATCTCACTTCCTCACAATTCGATCATTTGGAAAATATCAAGCAGGCTGGGTTTTCTCTTTTAAATATCATAGATAATGTTCTGGACTTGAGTAAATTGGAACTGGGGCAGGTAGATATCGATCTTACCAGTTCCTCCTGCAAAAAGATCATTAATTCATGCGCATTTGAAGTTTCGTCATCACTAAAAGCGAAAGGACTCAATTTAAATATTGATTTCGCAGAAAATGCTAACACGATCGTTATGTTAGATGAATTGAAATACAAACAAATCATTTTGATTTTGCTAAATAAAGCGATCCAAAACGCAGATAGCGGAACCATTCATCTCCAAGTCCTTTTGAAAAAAAGCGCTTGGTCCGATAACCGTTTGTTCCTTTCCATCGCTTATAAAGGTACATATGTAAAAGCCCCGGAGAAGAACCCTTTATCAAGTGGGGATAACCATTCATCAGCTGGTGAATCGAATGGTGGTTTAGGTTTGTATTTCTGTCAACAGCTGGTTAAATATTTAGGCGGTAAATTATGCACTGTCCGTCAATCGGAACGGAGTATTGTTTTTCAACTGGATTTGCCAGTCGAGATCATTGCTGCAGCGGAAAACCATCAGCAGGAAGAGGATTTAAAAAATCTTGTGGTGACTTCTTTCAAACGTTTGAAAGTTCTGCTGGTGGAAGACAACGCCTTTAATATTAAAATTTTATCGCAAATGTTGGATAATTACGGCTTTGAGGTTTCTACTGCTGAAAACGGCCTGCAATGTTTACAAATTTTGCAGGAAGATTCTTTCGATGTGATCTTAATGGATATGCTTATGCCGATCATGGATGGTTATGAAGCTTCCCGCATAATAAGAAATGATCCAGATCTGCGTTTTATACCGATCATTGCAGTTACAGCCAATGCTATGATCGGAGATCGGGAAAAATGTCTGGCCAGTGGTTGTACGTCCTATCTGGCCAAACCATTTCTTGCCCGGGAATTGATTCAGGAAATAGAAAAGGTAATGCAAGAGAAGAAAATATTAAGAATAGCTGCGGACTCCAAACAAGATCATACAGTTTTATATAAAAAGGAATTTATCTCTGAGCTTGAAAGATGTATACCGCTCCTTGAAGATGCATGTGCTAAGAATGATTGGGAATCAGTTAAATCTCTGTGTCAGGAAATAAAATCACTGGGAGGACTGTACTCATGTAAAGAAGTTTATCACCAGGCTTCCTTGATCGAATCAGCAGCCGGCAAAAAAATGATCAAAATCGTTCGTTTGACATTAATAGAACTAAAAAAACACGTTAACACCTTGAATTGTTCTGACTACAATACTTCTGCCAGTTTAAAATAGTAATAACTCGCTTGACAAAAAGGACTGGTCAGGTTATTATTTGTCGGAATATTCTGTTTTTAAGGAGGAACTTTCATGGCAAAATATGTAGTAACAGACAGCACCAGCGATCTCCCCGATCCGTTCAGGAGAGTTGATCGTATCAAAATCGTTCCTTTGAATGTGCACATTCATGAAAAATCATACAAAGACGGTATCGACCTGACCAATCAGGAATATTATAAGCGCTTGCGCAATGAAGCGATTTCCCCTTTAACATCACAACCATCAGCGGGCGATTTCGTAGAAATATTTGACGGTTGTGCTGATGGTGACGAAATCGTAGCAGTGTTGATCTCATCACATCTGTCAGGAACCGTTCAATCAGCTTTATTAGCCAGGGAAACGATTTTACAGAAAAGAGATCTGAAAATCGAAATCATAGATTCCTTGTCTGCAGCAATAGGTTTAGGTTTTCAGGTAATAAAGTCTGCCGAAATGATCCATGAGGATAAAACGATAACCGAAATTAAAGCAGAATTGCTGCGTATTCAAGACAAAAACCGGATCTTTTTCGTGGTTGATGATCTGGAATATTTGTTCCGTGGCGGGAGAATAAGCAGTATCAGCAAACAAATCGGAAATCTTTTGCAGTTAAAACCAATTCTGACACTGGTTGAAGGCAGGGTAGAAGTCTTTGACAAGGTGCGAACCAAACAAAAAGCATTAAGACAAATTTTAAAACAGGCAGAAGAAGACGTGATGCAGATTGAAAGATTGGCAATCCTTCATATTGACAATGAAGAAGAAGCATCAAGAATAGCCCGGGAAGTGAAGGAATTTTATTCTGGCCCCCTCCTGATCACTGAACCTGGGCCGGTCATCGGGACACATGCAGGTCCTGGCACCATTGGCTTGGCTTATTACTAAAAATGAAATCGATTTATAGCTGTGAAGTGTCGATATAACTTATTTCACCGAAAATACCCAAACAACTGTTTAAAAAAATAAACAGTTGTTTGCAATTTCTTCCCTATTCTCTTATTAATCAGCGTTTTACATGTTTTTTATCAAAGCATCCGCAAATTCTGAAGTCTTTACTTCCTTCGCTCCATCCATCAAGCGGGCAAAATCATAGGTAACGACCTTTTGCGTTATCGTTTTCTGCATCGCTGTGATGATCAGATCTGCTGCTTCGTTCCAGCCTAAATGTCTTAACATCATTTCTCCCGAGAGAATGACTGAAGAAGGATTGACTTTATCCAGCCCCGCATATTTAGGTGCAGTACCATGAGTTGCTTCGAAGACTGCATGTCCGGAAACATAATTGATATTGGCTCCGGGTGCGATCCCAATTCCACCTACCTGTGCGGCCAGCGCATCAGAAATATAATCACCATTCAGGTTTAATGTTGCAACAACATCAAATTCTGCCGGCCGGGTCAGGATCTGCTGAAGAAATATGTCCGCAATGGCATCTTTGATAATTATTTTCCCCTGCGCTTCTGCTTCCTTTTGCGCCAGGTCTGCAGCCTTGGTACCTTCAGCTTCTTTGATCCGATCGTATTGCTCCCAGGTAAAAACATATTGGCTGAATTCTTCCTCGGCAAGATCATAGCCCCATTGCTTAAAAGCCCCTTCGGTATATTTCATGATATTGCCCTTATGTACCAAGGTAACGCTTTTTCGATTATTCTTAATTGCATAATTGATTGCGGCTCTTACTAAGCGTCGGGTCCCTTCTTTGGATACGGGTTTGATCCCGATCCCTGACGTCTCCGGGAACCTTATTTTGGTCACTCCTAATTCATCCCGGAGGATCTTGATCAATTTCTTGGCTTCAGGAGAATCAAAGGGATATTCGATCCCGGCATAAATATCTTCGGTGTTTTCTCTGAAAATCACCATATCCGTATCTTCCGGACGCTTGACTGGTGAAGGGACCCCTGCAAAATAGCGAACCGGGCGCAGACAAGTATATAGATCCAGCTTCTGCCTCAACGCGACATTTAATGACGTGAATCCTCCTCCAACCGGAGTTGTAAGCGGTCCCTTAATGGCAATGATGTAGTCGCGGATCACTTCAACAGTTTCGTCAGGCAGCCAGCTGCCGGTATGTTCATAAGCCTTTTCTCCTGCTAATACTTCTTTCCAGACGATCTTTCTTTTGCCTTGATAAGCCTTTTCTACCGCAGCTTCGAAAACCCGTGAAGCAGCAGCCCAGATATCAGGCCCAGTCCCATCACCAATGATGAAAGGGATCACTGTTTCGTCGGGAACATTCAAAACACCATTTTTGACCGTAATTTTTTCGCCTGCCATAACCTACCTCCTGTTTTTCATTCATCTTCTAGGGAAAAAAGACACGGGATGTAAAATCCCGCGCAGCCATTTGCTGGGTATATTTTACCAAGTGTTTATTTTTTTAATCAAAATGAAACGTACCGTATTTTTTGAAGTGCTCGACCAAGCCGCCTTCCGAAAGGATTTTTAGCATAACCGGCGGCAAAGGAATAATGGCTAAAACTGCACCAGTGGTTTTATTTATGAGGGTCCCCTGGTCCAGGTCGATCTCCAGTTCATCCCCGGCATTAATTTGGTCTGTATCACATTCGATCAAAGGCAACCCTGTATTTATGCAATTACGATAAAAAATGCGGGCAAAGGATTTAGCTATAACCGCACCGATATCAGCATTGATGATGGCCAAAGGTGCCTGCTCTCTTGAAGAGCCACAGCCAAAATTCGTACCTGCTACGATGAAATCACCTCTGCTTACTTTGTTATAGAATTCAGGATCCAGATCTTCCATAACATGTTTCGCTAATTCTTTCATATCCAGGGTCTTAAATTTATGCCGCCCTGAGATGATGTAATCAGTATTTACATCATTGCCAAATTTATGGCACTTGCCTGCTAACTTCATTCCGGTCTCCTCTCCTTATGTTTAAAATTGACTGGTTGCCTAGCTCAAGAACTGTCGGGGGTCAGTAATTCTGCCCGTTATAACTGAGGCTGCCACCGTGGCGGGAGACCCCAAATATATGAACGCCTTATTGTTGCCCATTCTGCCCTTAAAATTGCGGTTTGCAGTTGAAATCACATTTTCCCCGTCGGAGGGAACCCCATTATGAGTACCTACACAAGGCCCGCAACCCGGGGTAACGACTGCCGCTCCTGCCTGGATGAATGTTTCTATCAGACCTTCCCGCATCGCCTCTATCATGATTTGACGGGAAGACGGAGCCACAATGAGTCTGGCTTCTTTATTAATTTTCCGTCCTTTTAATATCTGGGCTGCAATGCGCAGATCTTCCATGCGCCCATTGGTACAGGTCCCAATCACACCCTGCTGGATCGGTACTTCGCCTAATTGACTGATTCCAACCACATTATCCACAGTATGCGGACGTGCAATTTGTGGTTCCAGGGAAGAAACATCATATTCCTTGACTTTGGCATAGACTGCATCTGCATCAGCAGAAACCGGCGCAAACTTTTTCCGGCTATGTTTATTCACCCATTCGATGGTTTTATTATCTGCTTCCATGAGACCGCATTTGGCTCCCATTTCAATGGCCATATTGCTGATGGTAAAACGTGCTTCTACCGACAGGTCACTGATTGCTTCCCCGCAATACTCCGCTGCCATATAAGTTGCCCCGTCAGCCGTTACTTCACCGATCAAAAACAAGATCAGATCTTTGGAGTAAACGCCTTCACCAAGCTTCCCGTTAAGAATAAATTTAAAGGTTTCCGGTACTTTAAACCATAGCTTACCTGATATGATTCCTGCCGCCAGATCGGTCGAACCAACTCCAGTTGACAGGGCATTGATAGCTCCGTAAGTACAAGTATGGGAATCAGCGCCAATGACTAAATCTCCTGGTACCACATGCCCCTGCTCGGGGACCAACTGATGGCAAACCCCATCACCGATGTCATAAAAATTGATCTGCTGTTCCCGGGCAAAGACCCGCATCTGGCGGTGCAGCTCCGATACCCCTTCTAACGGGCTGGGTGAACTATGGTCAATGACCATGGCGATGCGAGACGGGTCAAAAACTTTTTTAGCCTGCATCTCTTGAAAAGCTTTGATTGCCAGCGGAGAAGTACCATCCTGCCCCATAACAAAGTCCAGATCAGCAATTACGATATCATTTGCTTTGGCATCCCGCCCGCTCTTTTGAGAAAGTATTTTTTCCGCAATCGTCTTACCCAATTCTTTATCCTCTCTCCTTCAAGTAGTCTTCGTATATATACATCAGCTCTTTGTCAAACAGGGAACGTTTTAAATTGATTGAAAGCTCCCTGACTTTTTCCAAAATCCATTTGGCTTCAACATTGGTCAGCTCAATACCGTATTCGTTTACAAACTTCGACCGGATGGCTGCTGTTCCCGAATGCTTGCCAACAACGATCTGTCTTTCCAGTCCAACTTCTTCAGGTGTGAAAACTTCATAAGTGAGAGGGTTTTTCAGAACACCATCACCATGTATGCCTGATTCATGAGCAAAGATGTTATCGCCAACAATCGGTTTACTTACCGATAAAGGACGGCCAGAGGCACTTGCGACATATAAAGCAATTTCCCGAAAAAGGGTCGTATCATAACTGACATCTACCTGCATCAAATGCTTGATCCCCATGATCACTTCCTGCAAACATGCATTGCCAGCTCTTTCCCCTAAGCCATTAACGGTAACCCCTACATAATTGGCTCCGGCGTAAAGACCTGCCAAAGCATTGGCGGTGGCCATGCCAAAGTCATTATGCGTATGCATTTCTATATTGATCCCCACCGCATCAATGATTGTTTTAATATAGCGGTACGCAGAAAGCGGATTTAAGGTACCTACTGTATCGCAAAATCGAAGCCGGTCTGCACCGGCATGCTTGCCAACCAGTGCAAATTCGGTCAAGAAACCAATTTCAGTACGGGAAGCATCCTCGGCATTGACTGAAACATACAGGCCATTATCCTTGGCAAATTTAACGGCATCTGACATTCTTTTTAAGACATCTTCCCGGGTGGTCTGTAATTTATGTTCAATGTGGATATCTGAAGTGGATATGGAAATGGCCACTGCATCAACACCGCATTCGATGGACTCCTTGATGTCCGATATTACAGCTCGATTCCATGCCATAATGCTAGGTTTCAGGCCCATTTTCGCAATTTGTTTAATGCTTTCTTTTTCTGAACCGCCCATGACCGGTATGCCTACTTCGATCTGATCCACACCTATATCGCTCAACAGTTTTGCAATTCTGATTTTTTCTGCGTTGGCAAAAACAACTCCCGCAGTTTGTTCCCCGTCCCGCAAAGTGGTATCGACCACATGAATTTTAGCTCCATCGCGTTTGAACCACTCAAAATCATTCATAATCCCGATCGACAATTTCACTCACTCTCCCTTACTTAATAACTCGGTCAAAATTTTATTAACGGAATTAGGATTAGCCTGACCTTTGGTGGTCTTCATTACCTGTCCCACCAAAAAGCCCCGTGCCTTTTCCTTTCCGTTTCTATAATCAGCAACTACAACTGGATTATTTTCTATTATTTCAGCGATGATATTACGCAAGGTATCCTCATCGGAAATCTGCTGCATACCTTGTTCTTCAATGATTTGACCGGCTGTTTTGCCGGTGCCAAACATCTCTTCAAACACATTTTTAGCCATTTTACCGTTTATCGTACCATCGTCAAGCCGTTTCAGCATATCCGCCAGCATTTCCGGTTTGACAAGGCACTGCTGGATCTCCAGGTTGTTTTGGTTAAGCAGACGGCTTAACTCACCCATCATCCAGTTTGAAACCGTTTTAGCTTCGGGAAAAAGGGCTGTACATTGGTCAAAAAATTGCAGGGTATAGGGCGATAAAGTAATGATCATCGCATCATATTCTGGCAGGCCGTATTCATTCATAAGCCTGGCCTGTGCTTTTTCAGGCATTTCCGGCATAGTCCTTTTTATTGCCTCGACCCAGGCCGCATCGATTTTTATCGGCGGCAGGTCAGGATCAGGATAATACCTGTAATCATGCGCTTCTTCCTTGCTGCGCATGGAACGTGTGATCCCCTGTCCTTCGTCCCAGGTACGGGTCTCCTGGATAATGGTTTCACCATCTTCTATGGCATCCATCTGCCGCCTGGCTTCATACTCAATGGCCTTTTCCAACGCCTTAAATGAGTTCATATTTTTTATTTCAGTGCGAGTACCCAGTTGTTCCTGTCCCCGAGGCCGAACTGAAACATTGGCATCACAGCGGATCGATCCTTCCTCCATCTTGCAGTCCGAAACCTGAGCAAATAGCAGCATGGCCCGCAGTTTTTCCATATAGGCTTTCGCCTCCTGAGCACTTCTTAGATCAGGCTCAGATACGATCTCCAATAATGGCACCCCGGAGCGATTCAGATCCACCAGGGAAAATGACGTGGTGGTTATGGTTCCTTCATGGACCAGTTTGCCCGCATCTTCTTCCATATGCGCCCGGGTGATCCTTATCGTTTTTCTGCTTCCATTAACGTCGATATCCAGATAGCCATTCATGCAGATCGGCAGAGCAAACTGCGAGATCTGATAAGCTTTTGGCAAATCCGGATAAAAGTAATTTTTGCGATCAAATTTGCAGTAAGGAGCAATGTCTGCATTTAAAGCCAAACCGGTTTTTATGGCATACTCTACTACTTTTTTATTCAGCACCGGCAGCATCCCCGGGAACCCTGCGCAAATTGGGCACACTTGCGTATTTGGTTCGGCACCGAAACCAGTTTTACAGGAGCAGAATATTTTGGTTTCTGTTTTAAGTTCCACATGGACTTCCAATCCAATTACGATTTCAAATTCGCTGCTCATTTTATTCCACCCCCAGATCGGGCTTTTGCCTATGGAAATCAGTAGCTTGCTCAAATGCGTAAGCTGCTTTCAACAAGGTGGCCTCTGCAAAAGGCGGAGCTATGATTTGCATACCAACCGGCAGACCATCTGCGAATCCGCAGGGTATCGACATTCCTGGCAAGCCCGCCATGTTGATCGGTACAGTCAATATATCATTCATATACATCGTCAGGCGGTCCTCTAATTGTTCACCGATCTTAAAGGCAGTGGTTGGAGTGGTTGGGGCAATGATCACATCAAAATCAGCAAATACTTTGCTAAAGTCGTCGCTGATCAACCTTCTCACTTTCAATGCTTTCAGGTAATAGGCATCATAATAACCTGAACTCAGGGCATAAGTGCCCAACATGATCCTCCGCTTCACTTCTGCGCCAAAACCCAATTGGCGGGAGCGGGAAAATAAATCGATAACATTATCGGCTGAAAAATCCCGTAACCCGTAACGGACCCCATCGAATTTGGCAAGGTTCGTACTGGCTTCAGCCGGTCCAATAATATAATAAGCAGGCAAGGCATATTCACTATGGGGCAGCGATACTTCCTCAATATGAGCACCTAATGCTTCATATTTTAACAAGGCCTGTTTCAAGGCCTCTTTCACTTTGGCTTCTACACCCTGCTGAAAATATTCTGTGGGAAAAGCAATCTTAAGTCCTTTGATATCTTGACCAAGAACTGCCGTATAATCAGGTACTTCAATATTGATGCTGGTTGACTCCAAAGGGTCATAGCCGGAAATAACGTTCATCACGATCGCTGCATCACGGACATCTTTACTGATCACCCCGACCTGATCAAGGGAAGAGGCATATGCGACCACGCCCCAGCGCGATACCCTGCCATAGGTAGGCTTTAAGCCAACTACGCCGCAATAAGAGGCTGGTTGACGGATGGATCCTCCGGTGTCAGAACCCAACGCAAAGGGAATTTCGTCAGCCGCCACAGCTGCAGCTGAACCTCCGGAGGAACCGCCGGGGACCCGTTCAAGATCCCAAGGATTATGGCTGGGAAAATAAGCAGAACTTTCCGTAGAAGAGCCCATAGCAAATTCATCCATATTCAGTTTGCCAACTAGAATACCCCCGCTGGCATAGAGTTTTTTGGTAACTGTTGCATCATAGGCGGGGATAAAATTGTCCAGCATTTTGGAAGCGCAAGTGGTTCGTACTCCATTGGTACAAATATTATCTTTTAAGGCAAAAGGCAGCCCGGCTATTTCACCTTCCCAAGCACAACCATCAAATTCAGCAGCTTTTTTCATTGCCTCTTCTTCGTTGGAGGTCAAAAAAGCCTTTACTTTCTTATCGACGGCTTTAATTTGTTTGACCATCGCTGTCATGATTTCCTGTGAATTTGCTTCGCGGGCTGTAAGAGCCTGTTTCAACTGGTTTAGGGTTAATTCATTGAGTTCCACTTAAGCCATCCTCTCTATAATATCCTGGGGACCTTGAAGTATCCGTCCTGAAATTCAGGGGCATTGGCAAATAATTCTTCCCTGTTGGGACTGGTGATAACTTCATCCTCACGGAATACATTGTGGATCGGCAGGATATGGTCCAGAGGAATCGTATCGGTCGTATCGAGCTCATTCAGTTTATCAGCATACTGCAAAATAGCGCTCAGTTGCTCGGCAAACGTTTTTTTTTCATCTTCTGTGATTTCAATTCTGGCCAATAAGGCGATATGTTCTACTTCTTTGATCGTAAGCGCCACTTTCATACCTCCTGGTCACGTTTCTTCAATATTATAACATTATAACAAAAACCCTATATATACACTAATGCTTTTATATGTATACAAAGGCCGCGCTGGCAGATTGCAGATTTTTGGTACAACATTTGCATTTGTCCAGATTGCTGAACTTTTTAAAACCAGGATAATATAGTCATGATAATAGGGACCATAAGTATTCCCGGCAGCAAATTGGCTACCCGGATGCGGGTCACAGCAATGATGTTCAAACCCAGGGCCGTGATGATCATACCCCCCAGGGAAGTGATATTATTCAGCATCGACTCGGTCAGTACTGGTTCGATAAAACCTGCTGCTAAACTGATGGAGCCCTGGTATATCAATACCGGAATAGCGGAGAAAAGAACCCCCACTCCCATGCTGGCTGCAAATAAAGCAGAGAAGATCGCATCCAGCATGGACTTGACCAGCAAAATCTGGTAGTTCCCATGAAGTCCGTCTTCCAGAGAACCAATCACCGCCATTGCGCCAACACAAAACAGTAATGTCGCTGAAACAAATCCTTTGGCAAAACTGCTCTCCCCTTGACCAAAACGACTTTGCAGACGTATCCCCAACGCTTCCAATCGGCCGTCCCAATTCCGCCACTCGCCGATGATGGCGCCTAAAGCCAGGCAAACACCAATAACAGCAAAGTTTTCAGCTTTTAAGCCATATTGCACCCCGATGACAATAATTAAGACCCCCAGCGCATCCTGCATGGTGCGGCTTATCGTATCAGGTATCCCGCGGCGCAGCAGCAAACCACATAGTCCAGCTAGCACTATAACACCTGCATTGATCAATGTTCCCGTCATAAATTCACCTTTTTCTCCCGGTATTGTCTGGACATTTAACCAGAATAATATACAAAAAAACACTCCCTGTCCATGAGAGAGTGCGTTTCCTATTTATATCACGTTAATCCTTCAGCATCTCGAGAAACTCATTTTCGTTTAGAATTTTTATACCCAGGGCAAGGGCTTTCTCATATTTACTGCCTGGTTCACTGCCGCTGATGACATAATCTGTCTTCCGGCTGACAGAAGTAACTATTTTACCACCCCGTCTTTCTATTTTTTCGCTGGCTTCCAGGCGGGACATGCTTTCCAGGGTACCGGTCAAAACAAAGGTCTTGCCTGATAACGGGCCTCCCTTATCCCGGATCGTGTTCTCGGAAGTATTTACCCCGAATTGTTGTAAATTGCTGATCATTTCGCGGTTGCGTGGTTCGGCAAAAAAAGCGGTCAGGCTATGGGCGATAATTTCTCCTACTTCAGCAACTTCCAGGAAATCAACTGGTCCTGCATTGATGAAAGCTTCGATACTGGTGAACCGTTCTGTTAATTGCCGGGCAGTTTTTGCCCCAACGTGCCTGATCCCCAGCGCAGTGATCAAGCGGTGCAATGGTCTGCCTTTGCTGGCTGTTATAGCATTGATAAGATTATCAGCTGATTTAGCACCGATCCGCTCGATTTTCATCAGATCAGCCGCAGTAAGTTTATACAGATCATCAACCGCGGAAACCATCTCCTGATCAAGCAGCTGCTCAATGACAGCCGGCCCTAGCCCATCGATATCCATGGCTGGCCGCGAAGCAAAAAATATCAGACTTTCCTTCAGCCGCGCCGGGCAATTTATATTCTCACAACGATGGGCAACTTCACCATCCAGTTGAATCACATTACTGTTACAGGCGGGGCAGGTCTTAGGCGGCTCGATCTCCTGTTCTCTTCCTTGCCTTTCATCCGGCAGCGGTCTTACGATCTCAGGTATTATATCACCCGCTTTACGTACAATGACCATGTCTCCCAGTCTGATGTCTTTACTCTTTACCAAAGTGAAATTGTGCAAGCTGGCTCGGCTGACGGTGGTACCGGCCAAAGCAACCGGTTCTAAGATAGCGGTAGGAGCAACCACACCAGTACGGCCAACATTTATTTCAACTGCGATAAGCCGGGTCGGCTTTTCTTCCGCGGGGAATTTATAAGCAACTGCCCAGCGCGGGCTCTTGGCGGTAGTCCCTAATTCAGCCCGCTCCCGGAATGAATTGAGTTTGACTACCACACCATCTATTTCATAAGGCAATGCATGTCTTTCGCCTTGATATTCCTGTGTATAGTGATAGATTTCTTCGATATTTAAGCAAAAGCGATATTCCGGATTTATCGGCAGGCCCTGGGAAGATAAATACGCCAAAGCCTGTTGTTGGGATTCAATCATCATGCCTTCGCAATAAACGATATCATAGATAAAGGCGGCCAAAGCTCTGTCAGCAGTTATTCCCGCATCCAACTGGCGCAGGGAGCCGGCTGCCGCATTGCGTGGGTTGGCAAACAGTTTTTCCCCATTTTCTTCTCTTGCTTCATTAAGCCGAAGGAATTCTTTTTTAGGCATATAGATTTCTCCCCTGACTTCCAGACGGGGTACCGGTGTCTGCAGTTTTAAAGGTATGTTTTGAATGGTTTTGACATTGCGGGTAACGTCTTCCCCGATCAAACCGTCGCCGCGGGTGGCAGCATTGATCAGTTGGCCATTTTCATAGGTCAATATTATGGAGACCCCATCAATCTTTAATTCCGCCATATAGTTTTTATCTGAAATGGTGCGGGCGATACGGCGGTCAAATTCAACCAGATCTGACTGCGAAAAAACATTATCCAGGCTGAGTTGAGGGTAGCGATGGGCAACAGAAGCAAATTTCCCTAACGCTTGTCCGCCTACTCTCTGTGTAGGCGATTCAGGGCTTGTAAACCACGGATAATCATTTTCCAGCTGTTTTAGTTCCAGCATCAGCATATCATACTGTTTGTCACTGATAAGGGGATCATCTAATACATAATATTGGTAGTTATGCTGCTTGATTTCTTCCAACAGTTCATTGATCCTTTGTTCCGGGTCAGTCATGCTTTCCTCCTATATCGGAATAATCTTTACTCTATTTTTTCCAAAGGTGCAATATCTAACCGCAGCATTCTGGTTCCGGCCCGTTCAAAATCGATCACTGCTACCATGTCATCTTCAATAAGGCTTAACACTCTCCCCATACCGAACTTTTTATGAATGACCCTGTCTCCTTCCCCCAAAATGCTGTTGACCATTTTCTTTGGCTGCGGTGACGCCAGCAATTCCTGCGGTATTTCTCCCAGGAAACGGGATGGAGGATTGCTGCGCTCATATCCATAAAGCAAGCGAGACACAGCATTCGTCAGGTAAAGTTTCTCTTTGGCTCTGGTTATACCTACATAACATAATCGCCTTTCCTCTTCCAATTCCTCTAATGATTCACTGCGATAAGAAGGAAAGACACCTTCTTCCATGCCGGTCATGAATACCACCGGAAATTCAAGCCCTTTGGCACCGTGATAGGTCATGAGCAGCACTGAATTGGAATGGTCTGCTTCATCAGTATCCTGCGCTAAAGCGATCTGCGCCAGAAAGTCCTCCAGGCTGTCTGCTCCGTTCTGTTCAAATTCAAAGGCCAGCGATTTCAGCTCATAGATATTCTCCAAGCGGGTTTCTACATCAGGCAGATTGTTTTTATGCAATTCTTCAACATAACCACTCATGTCTATAACGATATCTATAATTTCCCTTAATGAAGTATCCGATTGCGTCAAGTCATCAAAATACCTGATCATACCATAAAATTCTTCCAGAGTATTGCTCATTTTCTTGCTGATGCCACTGATTTTATCTGGTTCTTGTAATGCTTCCATTAGTGTTAAATGGTTCTCACTGGCATAGCTGACGATTTTCTCCACTGTCTTATCGCCAATACCACGACGGGGTGTATTGATAATACGCTGCAGACTTAGCCGGTCATTATTATTACAGGCTAATTTCAAATATGCAACGATGTCCTTGATTTCTTTGCGTTCATAGAATCGCTTGGCGCCTACCAAATGATATGGAATATACTTACGGACCAGGGCTTCTTCCAGGATCCTCGACTGGGCATGGGTACGGTAGAAAATAACACAATCATGGTAATGTCTGTTTTCACGATCCACCAGATCACCAATTGTATCTGCAATGAATCGTGCTTCCTGGAAACTGTCGCCGGCACAAAAATGAATTAATTGCTCCCCGGCTTTGATGTCGGTATAAAGTTCTTTTTTCTCGCGATCCAAATTATTCTTGATGATAGCATTGGCTGCTGCCAGAATTTGCGGAGTAGAACGGTAATTCTTTTCCAGCTTTATCACTTTGGTATCATGATAATCCTGAATAAACCTTTTAATATTATAAGGTTCTGCTCCCCTCCAGCTGTAGATGGACTGATCAGGATCACCTACGACAAAAATATTACGGTTTTTAGCCGCCAATAATTTTGCCCACCGGTACTGGGCGAAATTGGTGTCCTGATATTCATCGATCATAATATAACGGAATCGGTTCTGATATTTTTGCAGGATCTCCGGAAACTCATTAAACAGTTTAATACATAAAACGATAAGATCCTCAAAGTCCAGAGCATTGAGTTCTTTTAAATGACGATTATACTTGTTGTAAATGCGCAGATTTTTTTCCTTGACCTCAAAAGAAAGTCTGTAGCGGGAAAAATATTTCTCCGGATCTTCCTGACTGTTTTTGACCTGTTTGAATACATGCAGGAGTTGCTCCGGTTTGGTTTCGTAGTCATTTTCTTCTTTTAAAATTTCTTTGATAACGGCACTGGCGTCGGCATCATCAACAATCGTAAAATTGCGGTCAAACCCCAGGTTATGTATATCCATACGCAAGATCCGGTAGCAGGCCGCGTGAAAAGTTTGCGTCCAATGCCCTGAATAATCAGGCAGGATAGCTGTTACCCGGCTTCTCATTTCCTGCGCAGCTTTATTCGTGAAAGTGATAGCCAGTATCTCATCGTAGCGGGCACCATTTTCAATAAGGTTTACGATCCGGCGGGTGATTACTCTGGTTTTACCGCTTCCTGCTCCTGCCAGTACAATACAGGGACCTTCTATATGAGCAACTGCTTCCAGCTGGCTTGGATTTAAGTCATGAAGCAAATGTGACATTTTAAAAACCACCTTTTATGATGTAACTCTATCATACCATAACCAAAAATTTGAATCCCGCAAAATCATTGCAGTTTTACTTGTAAATGCCATTGTTTCTATATTTAAACCAAGGTGCCCCTGGCTTTTTCAGGAGATTCAGGCATAAATCGGGCAACAGCCCAACATATGATGATCGCCAAAGAAAGTCTTGCTATTAAAATCGGCAGCCACATGGCACCAATCGCTGCAAATAAAAAAGTATCTTCAAAGAGCGAGTGGCAAATCACCAGGAACAAGTTTATCAGATAAATGTCCCGATAAGTAAGCTTGCCTTGCCGGGCACTGTCAATTATGATCCCTCCGCCGTAGCTGATGCCAAAAACCAGTCCAGCCATGATCGGCAATTTGGCTTCCGGTGAAATACCGATAAATCGTGTGACGGGTGTTAATATTGCCGTCATTTTGTCCAGCCAGTTCAGATCCTGAATGATTTCAATAATAATCATGAGCGGTATTACGATCATCGCAAGCTTTAAAACACCATCAACGCTTCCGGTGACCGCTTCCATCAAAATAGCTGTATAAGGCATAGAGCTACCTCCTTAAAGAACCAAATTAAACCCTGCCCCAACCAGAAAAGCCATAATGATACGCACGAACACCAGAGAAGCAACTTTCGCCCCGGCTTTTTTACTTACCGCCGCTTCCATTGGCAAGGAGTGGGCTAAAAGCAGCATAGCACCAATTATTGTTATTTCCCTGGCTCCCATATCTAAAGGCAGTATGGCACCGATCGCAGCATATATATTAAGAAACATCCCCAGCACCAAGGGCAATGAAGCTTCTCCCGGCAAACCGACCATATGCATTGCGGGTTGCATAATTCCTGCGATCCAATCCATGACCGGCGTGTATTTAAAAAAGGTAATGATAAAATATACCGGCACGATAACTTTGCCTAATTCCCAGGTTACGGAAAGTCCCTTTTTTAATCCCCGGGTCAATGTTGCAAGCGAAAGCATGATTGAAACTCCCTTTGATTTGAATTATTTTGAATATAGCAGATAAAAAATTAACATTTGATTTTATCAATTCGAAAACTATTTATACATTGAAAGCTGGCCGCACTATGAGAATA
>CAZNPR010000028.1:0-19103 GCA_964574965.1 uncultured Syntrophomonas sp.
ATCCCTTTTATCGCCCGCTACCGCAAGGAAGTGACTGGTGAACTGGATGAAGTGCAGATCCGCAAAATCGATGAACTGCTCAAGTTTTACCGCAGCCTGGAGCAAAAAAAAGAAGAAGTGCTCCGGCACATTGAGGAACAGGGCAAGCTGACTGAAGAGATCAGGGAGAAAATACTGGCAGCCAGCCGCCCGGTGGAAGTAGATGATATATATCGGCCTTTCCGTCCCAAACGGCGGACGCGGGCTTCCATGGCCAGAGACAAAGGACTGCAGGGGCTGGCTGATTATATCCTGACTTGTCCTGAGACCGGTTTGCCAGAGCAGGAAGCCCTGGGCTATATCAACGAAGCAGTACCGGATGCTGAAACGGCCTTACAGGGAGCACGGGATATCATTGCCGAAATGATCGCCGATGACCCGGCGATGCGCGCCAGAGCCCGTAACCTGACCCGGCAGACGGGCGTTATTTCTTCCCAGGCCAAAGATGCGGAAAAGGAAAGTGTTTATACCATGTATTACGACTACCGTGAACCGGTGAACCGCATACCTTCTCACCGTATTATGGCCATCAATCGGGGGGAGAAGGAAGAGATCCTGAAAGTCAGCCTGGAAATGGAGCCCGCCGTGGTCATCAAAATGCTGAATCAGAATTACGCAAGGTCAGGGGCAGCAGGGGATGAGATCAAAGAAGCAGTGATGGATTCCTGGCAGCGTCTTTTGGCACCGGCCATTGAAAGGGATATACGCAATGAACTGACCGAGTTTGCCCATGAGCAGGCTTTAAAGGTATTTTCCAAAAACCTGCGTTCACTCTTGCTGCAATCACCGGTAAAAGGGAAAGTCATGCTGGGGATCGATCCGGCCTACCGTACCGGATGCAAGTGGGCGGTCATTGATGCCACCGGTCTGGTAAAGGAAATCGGTGTATTTTATCCCACACCTCCCCGCAATGATATCCAGAGCACCGAAAAAGTTCTGGACCGTCTGGTGAAGCAGTATCAGGTGGATGCCATTGTGATCGGCAACGGGACCGCTTCCCGGGAAACAGAACAGGTGGTGGCAGCCTTCATCAGAAAATGCAGTTATCCCGGTCTGGCTTATACCATTGTCAGTGAAGCCGGGGCCAGTGTTTATTCGGCTTCTGAACTGGCGGCCAAAGAATTTCCGGCTCTTGATGTAGCGGAACGCAGTGCCATATCCATTGCCCGTAGGATCCAGGATCCGCTGGCAGAACTGGTGAAGATCGAACCGAAAAGCATTGGGGTGGGACAGTACCAGCATGACATTGCCGCCAAACGCCTGGACGAAAGCCTTGCAGGGGTAGTTGAATCAGCGGTCAATTATGTAGGCGTGGATCTTAATACGGCTTCTGCTTCCTTATTATCTTATGTAGCGGGTATCAATGCGGCAGTAGCCGGTAATATTGTGGTACAGCGCGAGACCGCAGGGCCTTTTAAAAACCGGCGCCAGCTTTTAAAGGTTGCCAAACTGGGCCCCAAAGCTTTTGAACAGGCAGCCGGTTTTTTGCGCATCAGCGCAGGAGAGAATCCCCTGGATGCTACCCCCATCCATCCGGAATCCTACCAGCTTAGTGAAAGGTTCCTGGAATATGTGGGGGCAGATTTGGACGATCTGGGCAGTGAAGAACTGAAAGCCAAACTGCAGGCAATAGATCTGGCCAAATGTGCTGCAGAGCTAGAAGCAGGCCTGCCTACCTTAAGAGATATCGTGGATGCACTGCTGCGCCCCGGACGTGATCCGCGGGAGGACGTACCGCCCCCGGTTTTTCGCCAGGATGTTCTGAGCCTGGAAGATATTAAAACCGGGATGGAATTTGAAGGAGTCGTACGTAATGTGGTTGATTTTGGAGCGTTTGTAGATATTGGAGTAAAAATCGACGGGCTGGTTCATATCTCGGAGATATCCAACCGCCGCATCAAACACCCACTGGAAGTAGTGTCCATCGGTGATATAATCAAGGTGCGGGTCTTAAGCGTTGACCCCCTTAAAAAAAGGATCTCCCTCAGCATGAAAACAGATCTGCCCGGCGGCAGTGTTGATCCAATATCCGGTTAGCTTGCCCGGCAGGTTTATTCTACAGGAGGAACTTATTTTGCAGGAATCACAAAAAGTATCATCTTTATTCGTCATGATCGCCTGTATTTTTGTCAGTTGTCTCTTGCTCAGCAATGTGATTGCCGGAAAACTGATCACCATCGCCGGAGCTGTTCTGCCCGGGGCAGTGATCCTTTTCCCGCTGGCCTACATTGCGGGCGATGTCCTGACAGAAGTTTATGGCTTTGCCCGGGCCCGACTGGTGATCTGGATCGGGTTCTTCTGTAATCTGCTCATGGCAGGGGTATTTTATCTGGTGCTCGCCCTGCCTTCCCCGGATTTTTTCACTGGCAGCGAGGCTTATGGGATGGTTTTGGGGATGGCACCCCGGGTGGTCTTCGCCTCCCTGCTGGCTTACTGGGCAGGCGAGTTTATCAATGCCATGGTACTTTCCCGGCTGAAATTGTTTACCCGGGGACGCTTCCTGTGGATGCGCACCATCGGATCGACCCTGGCCGGGCAGGGCCTGGATACGGTCATCTTTATTACCGTTTCCTTCTGGGGAACAATAGCGGGTGATGTTTTAGCCCAGATGATCTTATACCAGTACCTGTTCAAGGTGACTTACGAAATCATTGCCACTCCAGTTACATATGCGGTGACTGGCTGGCTGAAAGCCCGGGAAGGGCTGGATACCTTTGACGAAGGGATCGGATATAATCCTTTCCGCCTGATCAAATCCCGTTAAATAATATTCGCCCCCAGACATGATAAAGCCCCTGCCTTTGAGGCAGGGGCTTTTTAGGTGTGAAGTTATTTACCAGCCCAGTCCTCTTAACAGGGTCAGAAGCAAGGTCAGGGCTTCACTGCGCTTGATGGGCTGGTTAGGACGCAGGGTGCCGTCCGGGTAGCCGCTGATGGTGCCCTGGGCGACCTGGCCGAAAGCCCAGGCAGGAATATCGGCGGAGTCAGCATAGCTGCTCAGGTCTGCCGGTGTACCAAATCCGGGTACATCCCGCAGCGCATTGGAAATCATTATGGCTGCCTCGATCCGGGTCATCTGGTCATTGGGAGCAAAACGATCGCCTTTGCCTTTTACCAGTCCGGCTTGGGTCATCGCCGCCACATACGGACGGGCCCATGCGTCGATCTGGGCAGCATCGGCATATTTGGACTGCAGGATCTGGTCGTTTTCCCACTCCGTCATATAGGTGATGGTGGGATAAAGATGGGTATCACCAGGGGAAAGCCCCAGGATCCTGGCTACGGCAGCAGTGAGCTCGGAGCGGATAATGATCCTTTCCAGTCCAGCCGGGCGGGTAAGACTGCTGGGATTAATTGGATCCGGATACCCTTCCAGCAGCCCCAGACCATTCATGCGGTTGGCAATTTTCTCAGCCCAGTGACCGCCGGTATCCGTAAACTTGGGCTGGACACAGCCCATGACTACGAACCATCCGTTGTAATCGCCGTCATTTAAAGCCTTTACTTTACCGGAGGATACCGGGTAACTGGCTAAGGAGACCCACTTCTGGTAGGTATCGTTCCAGTAAAATACCTTGGGATAGCGGTTGGGGTTACTGTCCATCAGGCCCTGGTCAAAATCCATAAAGAATTGATCACCGGGGTCGTTAAGCTTTTGCGGAGCACACAAGGGGATATAGCCGGGCTGACGGTCGATCATCTTACCTTCGGGCAGGTTTTCAGTGGGAGGCCGGTCCATGACGATAAGTTTGGCGGTATCACTTAAGGTGTCTGGCAGCAGACGGTCATCCAATGCATATACTGCCTTGACGGTGGTAGAGCCTTCTACATCGCCTTCAAACAAACCTTTGCCAATATTATCGGCGATATTGTCGGCGATGATCCAGGAGCATTCCTCGCTGACATCCTGGGCGGCATCGTCACCTGAATTGTGGAGAATGGCATGATACTGCTGCTTTTCGCCTACGCTAATGGTAGCGGATTCAGGAATCACCTCCAGCCACATTTTGACCGCTTCCTCCTCAACTTTCAATCGAGCCTGGGCAGTGAGGTCGAGCCGAGCTACCAGTGCAGCCAGGGTGGCAGTGCTCTGATAATGGGCTGAAATGGTAGCGGCACCTGGGTCTGTGCCTTTGAAACGGCCGTCACCGACCAAATCAGCGATCGGCTGGCTGATGGCCCATTCACACTGTTCGGTCAGGTCGGTATTTGGATAGTCATTCAGGGTATTGCGCAAATAAGCGCGGTATTGTTGGGTTTCACCTACTTTGATAACGGCTGAGATGGGCTCAATGACCAGCTTGGGCTCACCCGGTTCGGTTACAATAATATCCACCCGGGCGCTGAGCAGATCGTATGCCTCAACAGTTGCCCAGATCTTGGTGGAGCCGGTATTGACTCCCTGAAAATCCCCGTCACCGAGATTGGCAGCAATGGCTTCTGAATTGATGTGCCATTCACAGGATTCTGTATAATCTCTGGCTAAACCTGCGGCATTATAGGCGGTACATTGATAGGAGGCCGTATCGCCAACGGGAATAGATTGTGAGGACGGGGTCACTTTAATACTGACGGGAATAAACAACTGGAGGTTAATTCCGGGTCCGACGATCGGGCCCAGATCAGCGGCAACTGCCCTGCCGGGCGCCGCCAGGCCGGAGGGAACAAGCAACATTGCCATCATTCCTATGATCAGAAGCAGGGATAGATAAAAAGGTCGCTTTTTCATGATTGTAAAACACCTCCTGAAAGATAGGTCAGCGTCAGAATCAAGGATTCTGTTGTAACAGAATCAACAACAACACTTAATAATAATGAAGAGAACCGTTTGTCTGCGGCTACTTTTAGTATAAATGTAAATTGTCAAAATTGCTTGTATTTTCTGACCAAGCGACCTCATTTTTGGTCTGTTTTTGCAGCGATTGTTGTCATTGAAATATATGCGCATGTGTTATGATTGGGATTAAGACAAAACGGCCCCCTATAAGCGCTGGGGGCAGAGGATTAAAAAAGGAAGCAAAGCAGAAGAATACTTTACAGACCAGGAAAGATTTTGAGGAGGAACGAATTATGGAACAAACTTTTGCAATGGTAAAACCTGATGGAGTATCCAGAGGGCTGACCGGTGAGATCATCAGCCGCTTTGAAAGAAAAGGTTTTCGGGTCGCGGCCTTAAAGATGATGCATATCACCCCGGCTTTGGCCACCGAGCATTACGCGGAACATAAGGATAAACCGTTTTTTGGAGAACTGGTGAATTTTATTACATCCGGACCTGCAGTGGCGATGATATTGGAAGGCGACGGTGTGATCGCCATGGTGCGAAGCATGATGGGGGCTACTGACCCCAGGCAGGCGGCTCCCGGTACCATCCGCGGAGATTATGCCACCAGCATCAATTATAATGTCATGCATGGTTCAGATTCGCCGGAAAGTGCCCGGCGGGAGATCGGGATTTTTTTCAGCGGCAGCCAGAAATGATAATCGGGTATTAACAGCTGACATGGCGTTTCTTTGTTGATAGCAACCTTATAAGGAAAAATGTGTAAAAATAATTGAAAAATATGACTGCGCGAGGTAAATTTAATTTATAATAAGTTGATAGTTTAACATCAAGGATTGATAACATGATCAGGGATGAAAAATTTAAACTTCATACCGGCGCAGAATTAAGAGAAGATCGTGTGCGAAAGATCCTGGAAGCACTGCCTGACTCCGTTTTTGTTATTTCTGAACAAGGCATCATTGTTGACTGTATCACAAGCCTGCCTCAGGAAGACCTTGCAGCCAATGGAATTGCCGCCGGCAGCAGTCTGGGTGAGGCTTTTAATCACGAAATTGCCCAGGCAATACTAAGCGCACTGCCTGATGCTGCCTTATCCGGTAAAATGGCGATCAATGAATATTGCCTGGACCCTGAACGCCAGTTATACATCGAAGTCAGGCTGATCCCTATGAGCGATGGCTTGCATATGATAATGGCCCGCAACATTTCCGAGCGCTGGCAGGCGCAGGCAGCCTTAAAAGAATCGGAAAGCCTTTACCGGGCCATTTTTGAAACGACCGGCACCGCCAGTGTTATCATTGCCCGGGATACCAGCGTCCTTATGGCCAATCAAAAATTCTATGAAATGTCAGGCTGTATCTCCAGTGAATCATTGCAGGGGATGAGCCTGAAAGATTTTTTCCTTCCTGATGATCTGCCCCTCATTTTAGAATATCACAACAAACGGCGTGATCCCAACGGCCAGGAGGTGCCTGATTTCTACGAAGCCATGCTTCTCGACTGCCTGGGGAGGGTCAGGTATTGTATGGTTTATGCCAATCTGATCCCCGGCACCGATAAAAGTGTGGCTTCCCTGGTGGATATTACCAATCGCCGGGAATATGAAGAAAAAATGACGTATTATAGTTTTCATGACAGTCTGACCGGATTATATAACCGCCGGTTTTTTGAAGAAGAGCTGAAGCGCCTGGACACGGTGAGGAATTACCCTTTGACCTTGATATTGGGTGATGTGAACGGGATGAAACTGCACAACGATACTTTTGGGCATCAGGCGGGGGATAGACTGCTGAAAAAGATGGCAGAAATGATCAAAAAGGGATGCCGTGACGATGAAATCGCAGCCCGGATCGGCGGGGACGAGTTTGCCATTGTACTCCCCTCCACCAGTCTCAAGGAAGCTGAGCAAATCGTAAACCGATTGCAGAAGCTGATCAGCGCGGAAAAAATAAATGATATCCAGCTGTCGATTTCATTCGGCTGGGCTTGTAAGGAGAAAATCACGGAAACCCTGGAAGAGACGTTTAAACAGGCAGAAAACATGATGTATAAGCATAAGCTTTATAGCTATCCCAGTATACGGATGGAAAGTTTGAACAGTATCCTGGAACTGGTTTATGATAAATTCCCGGGAGAAAAGGAGTATTCGGAACAAGTAGCTGAAATATGCCACCTGATGGGGAAAGAACAGGGATTCACACAAAAGCAGCTGGAAGACATCAGGGCTGTCGGTCTGCTGCATGATATCGGCAAAGTGACATTGAGCGGCGTCAACCTGTTTAAGCCGGGGAAGCTGGATGAGGTCGAATGGATCGAATTAAAACGCCACCCTGAAATTGGCTATCGTATTTTAAGCTCCAACAGCGAAGTCGGGAAATTGGCCGAGTATATTCTGACCCATCATGAAAACTGGGATGGCAGCGGTTATCCCGGCGGGCTTATGGGGGAGGAGATCCCGCTGGCGTCCCGGATCGTACGTATTGCGGATGCTTACGTAGCCATGACCAATCCACGCAGTTACCGTGATGCGCTCACCCGGGAACAGGTCATTGAAGAATTGAAAAAAAATGCCGGCATCCAGTTCGACCCGGCTCAGGTAGAGATCTTTCTCAACAAGATCCTTCCGCAGTTGAACTGAATGCCAGACTTTTGCCAGCCTCCGATTTAAAATCCCCGGCCTGAGAAAAACTCAGGCTTTTTTCATGATCTCACTCCATATTTCCTCCGCGGATTTACCCTGGGCACTGATAATGGGAGCATCGATAATGATCTCCTGCATCCCCATCAGATTCTGCTTCATCCCGGACAATACTACCGCATGCGGTTGTTGCTCCATAGCTTTCTCAATACTAATGACCTGGCATCCCTGCGTGCTTAAAAACTCTTTCACCGGCCCCAGATTTTCCTCGACGGCTATGATCTTGTTCAAATTTTTCACCTCCCTGTTGTATCCGTCTGCTTAAATCATGTTTAGTATAACCAGAGTGGCTGGTCAGTAATCCAAACGGTGCCCGGCTTTTTTATCAATATTAAAGGACGCCGGGCAAACTCCAGGCAGGGAATTGCGGTTACACAGAGAATAACAACAGCAGACCGATTTAAGATAATCATCTGTAAAATTTAGGGCCCGGCTCAAAAAAGCCGGTTTTATATTGGCGGGAGACATCATAAACGATCGGATAACGTCATTGTATGGTATATTTTAAAGGAAACTGCGGGAGATAAAAAACGGGTCACTGTGTTATGATGAATTTATAAGAACTGCAACAGGGGAGGAGATCGCTTGGAACCAATCGTACTTGATCCCGTTGGCACTATAATATCACCCGTTAAGGAAACCGGAGAGATGCCGCCGGGGGGAGTACCGGCGGTGATTGAAATATATCCCCGTTTCGTACAGGCTTTGCAGCGTTTGGAGGAAAACTCCCACATTTGGATCCTGTCCTGGTTTCATCAGGCGAACCGTAAAAAAATGTCTGCTTATCCTTCTGTTAATTCGGAACGTGTTCAATACGGAATATTCGCCATCAGGACTGCCAGCCGGCCCAATCCGGTAGCCATGTCGCTGGCCAGATTGCTCAGGCGGGAAGATAACCGGCTTTATCTGGAACGGCTGGATGCGGTGGATGGAACACCGGTTCTGGACATTAAACCATATTTTGAAAACGATATCGTATTTTCTCCGCGAACATCCTATATAAGGGGAGAAGACCGGGAATACCGGGAGAACAGGATGTTAAGACAGGCTTTGACCCATCATCAGGAAGAATGCGTTTCCCTGCAGCTGGCTGTGCGCATGGCTTTGATCGCTGAGGAGGTCTTTGGCCATTTGAATGAACCAGATCTTATGGTTACAGTGCAGGGTTCGCCCTGCCTGGCAGATACCATCCAGGGGTTGAGCAACGCCCGTCTGGCGAATCCGCCCCGCTTTAAATTTTTCCCCCATTCTTTACAGCAAACCATCTGGCAGCAGCCCGATAAAGGAACGCTGACCCTGACCTGGCAGGGAAATCCGGATGTGATGGATGCTGAGGATGAAGAGCTGCTTATCATCGATTTTGGAAAATAAGAAATGGTATTATTGGGGGAAGGCAGGAAAGGCTGCAGCAATATTAGAAAATGAGGTGTAACAGATGATATCCAAAGAAATGATAGAACGCATCAATGAACTGGCGCGCAAGAAAAAAAGCGAAGGTCTGACGGCGGAAGAACTGGAGGAGCAGCAGGGATTGTACAAGACTTATCTGGCTTCCGTAAAAGAGCAGACTGCTGCTCAGCTTGAGACTGCCGGCATCCACAAAAAAGGCGAGCCGCATGTGTGCTGTAATGATGGCTGTTGTGGAGAGCATGGGCACCATCACGGCCCGGACACCAAACATATACATTAAGAATTCCCAGAGCGTCAAAAAAAATAAATCTCGTTGTTACATCACAAGCCCCGCCGGGTCACCGTACTTAAGTACGCCTCAACCTGCGGGGCTTGCTCGTGCCTCGATCTTTACCTTTTTTGCTCGCTCTAGCTGGCAACGACTTTATCGACTCACTAAAGAAGCCGCCTTAAAAGGCGGCTTCAGACCGTCAAAAAAGGCTAATATCTACGTTAACCTAGTAAGCCCGCTTAATCGGCGTACCTCATGTACGCCTCAATCACGGGCTTCCTGGTCGCCTTGCTATTAACCTTTTTTACTCGCTCTGGCAGGGTGCCGACTTTATCCACACCCTGAAGCCGCCTTAAAAGGCGGCTTCCCGTATATTTTTGTTTTGCTTATGTTATTTTACCAGTACCACATTGATGGCTTTTACCAGTGCTGTTACTTTATTTCCTACTTTAAATCCAGCATCCGCGAGAGAGTCCAGGGTCATGACCGAAGTTACCTCATGGTCACCAGCTTTTACGACTACTTCTGCCATTACCGTACCTTTTTTGATTTCGATGATTTCTCCGGCGAATTGATTCCGTACACCAGCTTTCATGATTCTGCCTCCTTTATCATTTAATTTTGATAATTGTTGACAAATAACTGATCAATTTCAGTATAATCTATTATTACCGTAATTTGTATATTTTATATAAGAATAATGAACAAACTATGAATCTTTATTATATAAACTTATTATCTTGATTGAATTTCGGCTTATTATGGTTTAAAAGCCATGATAGCTTTGGCATATTATTGCGTAGAGTTTATTATTAAGATAAAGAGACGATAAATGAATCAGATTAGAGGGAGGAGATCGTATTGAAACGTCTGCTTAAAGTACTGACGGGTCTCTGGCAGCGGGTCCTTATAACCATAGCCCGCTTTCCGCTAACGATCGTCAGCCTGATTTGTGCGGTCAGCCTGATCTTTTATATTATTTCTTATGACCAGGCAGGGCAGGAACCGAATTTGATAGTGCAGAAATTAGCATTTACCTTTTTACTGGGCGCTTTTGCAGGAGTTACCGCGCAGTTTTTGTGTGAACGATTCCCGGCTGTCGCCAGACGCCGCCTGCTGGTTTATCTTGTTTCCCTCCTGCTTACCGGAGGGTATTTCCTCATCCTGTATCCGGCGGCTGGTATCAGTTTTGATGTGACAGTCCGCACTTTTGTGGCGGTATTTGCCATGTTCTGCGCTTTTATCTGGCTGCCTTCCTGGCGGGAAAAATTTGACTTCAATATCGCTGCCCTGATCCATTTGAAAGCTGCCTTGATAGCCGTGCTTTATTCCGCTGTCCTCAGCATGGGCTGCGCTGCCATCATTGCCGGTATCGACATCCTGCTGTTTAAGATCAATGAGGATGCCTATGGCTATGTGATGACCTTGATCTGGGTCTTTTTTGCCCCGGTTTATTACCTGTCTCTGTTGCCTCGTTTTAATTCCGAAGAGGCAGCGGACCAGGAAGAAACGAAAGAGGCCAGCCTCTATCCCAAATTTCTTGAAGTGCTGGTATCCTATATTGCCGTCCCTCTGATCGCAGTCTACACCCTGGTTTTTGCCGCCTATTTCATCAAGATCCTGGTGACGTTAGACTGGCCATCCGGTCAACTGGGAGGCATGGTATTGGCCTATGCGGCAGCTGGACTTATCATCTATATCCTGGCCAGTCCCATTGAAAATCGTTTTACCACTGCTTATCGCCGGTTCTTTCCCATCTTTCTTATCCCGATCGTGATCATGCAGCTGATTTCAGTCGGGATCCGCCTGAATGCTTATGGCATTACAGAATCCCGCTACTATGTGGCAGGCTTTGGGGTGTTCTCCATTGTCTGCGCAGTTCTGCTGATCGCCAAGCCGGTCAAAAGAAACGGTATGATCGCTGTTTTAGCAGCGATGCTGGCAATTATTTCGGTGATCCCGCCGGTGGATGCTTTTACCATCTCCCGGAACAGTCAGATCAGCCGGCTGGAAAACATGCTGACGGCAGAGGGTATGCTTACAGAGGGGAAAATCAAGGCCAAAGCCGATGCCCCTGAAGACTTGAGGGTGGAAGTTACCAGCATTCTGGAATACCTGAACAGCCGCGATTATATGAAATATGTGACCTGGCTGCCTCAGGATTTCAACCCTTATGAAAAAATGAAAAGTACCTTTGGCTTTGATCCGGCTTATCCCGGGGTCACTGCGGAGGAGAATAATGATTACTTTTTCCTGGCCAGCGATATGCAAAAGCCAATCACCATCAGCGGCTATGATATCGCATATGATAGTTATTCTGACCGTTGGGCCACGAATATGACCGAACATGATATCACCGTTGACGGGAAGCCCTATAAGCTTATTTTTGACCGCGTTTCCAGGATGGATCTGCAGATAAAGATCACAGACGCGGCCGGACAGGAATTAGTGGGCACCGGATTATATGAATTTACCAAATCCCTGCCGCTTCATACCAGCCCCAGCAAGCAAGGAAATATTGCGGCTGAGAAAATGAGCCTGGAGGCACAAAACAACGGTTATAAACTGCGGGTCATGTTGCAGAATGTCAATGGATATTTAGGCAGCGGTCAGGAGCAGGGGATCGACTATGATTTCATTGTCATGTTTGGTGTCCCAAAATAGCAAAAAGAAACCAGGAGGCTGCTCCCCGTGCCATATTGGAAAGGAACAGCCTCTTCTTTGATTTATTTATATGAAAGCCCGAGGGCTTAATTTTTTAAGGGTTCTTCTTTCTTAGACTATATTTGGTATGCAGCAGTTCATGGGATCTGTGTCCCGGAAATTCATGGAGAAAGTCATCATAGAGGAGCTTGATCTCATGATTTTCATGGGATTTGCGCAGCTTTCGGCTTCGGTCTTCAGAATATATGGCATCCATACGCCGCGCCCGCTGTGCATTGCTAAGGGTCAAGGGCTGACCGCCGCCGCCGATACAACCCCCCGGGCAGGCCATGACTTCAATGAAATGATAGGGGGATGTCCCGGCCGCCGCCTGCTCCAACAGGACCCGAGCCTTGCTCAAAGTATGTGCGGCCGCTACCTTTACGATAGTACCATCCATATCCACCGTAGCTTCTTTGATACCCTTCATGCCCCTGACATCAATAAAGTCCAGTTTTTCCAGCGGTTTACCGGTCACCTTTTCGCAGACCGTCCGCAGGGCTGCTTCCATGACCCCGCCGCTGGCGCCAAACAATACCCCTGAACCGCTATACTCACTCATCCAGGGATCGAATTCGGATTCGGGCAGATTAAGCGGGTTTATCCCGGCCATCTGCAGCAAGCGGATAATCTCCCGGGTAGTGAGCACCATATCCACGTCGGCATACTGGCTGTCGATCATTTCCGGGCGTACCGCTTCATATTTTTTGGCCGTACAGGGCATGATGGAAACCGAAAATATCTTTTCAGGGTTAATACCTGCTTTTTCAGCCCAGTAGGTTTTTACCAGGGCTCCAAACATTTGCTGCGGTGATTTACAGGTGGAAAGATGCTCCAGACTGTTGGGATAAAACACTTCGGCAAAACGTACCCAGGCCGGACAGCAGGATGTGAACATCGGCAGGGGGCCATGGTGATTGATTCTTTCCAGCAGTTCCTGCGCCTCTTCCATGATGGTCAGGTCGGCGGTGAAATTTGTATGCAGAATATGATCAAAACCCAGCATTTTAAGGGCACTGACCAATTGCCCCATCTGCAGCTGGTCACTGGCAGCGCCAAAGGCTTCAGCAATTGCCAACCGTACTGCCGGTGCGATCTGGGTCACCACTACTTTGTTCGGATCAGTGATGGCAGCCAGCAATTCATCGGTTTGTTCACGTATTGAGATGGCTCCGACCGGGCAGGCATGTATGCACTGGCCGCACATGACACAGGGGCTTTCGAAAAGATCCTGACCGATGGAAGGGACCACCTGGGAATCAAAACCGCGATGAGCCAGGCCTAGCGCGCTTACGGACTGGGTGGCAGTACAGCATTCCATACAGCGCCCGCAAAGAATGCATTTGTTCGGATCTCTCACGATGGAAGGACTGGAATGGTCCAGGGACAGCTCTGCGTTCTCCTGGGGAAAACGACTGAAACGCACATCGTACTCCGAAGATATTTGCTGCAATTCACAACTGCCCCCGCGGGCACAATGCAGACAGTCCTGGGGATGATGAGCCAGTATAAGTTCCAGGATCATCCGGCGGGCTTCCAGCACCCGTGATGCAGTGGTATTGATGACCATACCGTCGGTTACCTTGGTGGCACAAGCCGGCATCAGGTTTCTTTGGCCTTCCACTTCAACTACACAGATCCGGCAATTGGCTTTGACTTCCTGGTCAGGGTGGAAGCATAAAGTGGGGATCTTTATTCCAGCCGTCTGGGCAGCTTGTAATATGGAAGTGCCTTCAGGCACGCCTATTTTCATGCCATTGATCATGACATTGGTTTCAGACATTTCTTTCACCTTCCTCTTTTTATGCTAACCCCTGGAAATTGCGCCGAATTTGCATTTTACCATACAGGCCTGGCATTTGATGCAGACTGTGGGATCAATGATATGCGGCTTTTTCCGCTCTCCTTTGATGGCACCTGTCGGACAGACATCGACGCAGATCGTACAGCCTTTACATTTATTCGCATCGATGGTGATGTCCAACAGCTCGGTACAGACACCCGCAGAACATTTTTTATCGTAAATATGAGCTTCGTATTCAGAACGAAAATAGCGCAAGGTGGCCAGTACAGGATTGGGTGCAGATTGACCCAGGCCGCACAGGGAAGTGGTTTGGACCACCCGACATAAACTTTCCAATGTATCAAGATCCCGCGGGGTTCCCTTGCCGTCGCAGATCTTTTCCAAAATCTGCAGCATGCGCATGGTACCTTCCCGGCAGGGCGCACATTTCCCGCAGGATTCTTCCTGGGTGAAATGGAGGAAGTATCTGGCTACATCCACCATGCAGGTGTCCTCATCCATGACTACCAAACCGCCGGAGCCCATCATAGCCCCTAGCTGCAACAGCGAATCATAGTCCACTGGTGTATCCAGCAGGTCTTTTGGAATACATCCGCCGGACGGCCCGCCGATCTGCACCGCCTTATATTTTTTATGGTTCTGGATCCCACCGCCAATATCGAATACGATATCCCGCAGGGAAATGCCGATGGGGACTTCCGCCAAACCGGTGCGGTTGATCTTGCCGGTCAGGGCAAATACTTTCGAGCCCTTGCTGTTTTCTGTGCCCATGGCAGCAAACCAGTCCGCTCCCTGGCGGATGATACCGGAAACATTGGCGTAGGTTTCCACGTTATTGATATTGGTGGGTTTACCCCACAATCCTGACTGGGCCGGATACGGCGGCCTTACTCTGGGCATGCCGCGTTTGCCTTCAATGGAATGCATCAGGGCAGTTTCCTCGCCGCAGACAAAAGCTCCGGCACCTGCAGCGATCTGTACTTTGAAGTTAAAGCCGCTGCCCAATATATTATCGCCCAGGATGCCCATGGATTCTGCATCGTGGATCGCTTTTTTCAGCCTCTTTATTGCCAGCGGGTATTCTGCCCGCACATAAATATATCCCTCATCTGCTCCGATGGTATATCCGCAGATAGCCATACCTTCCAATAATTCATGGGGATCACCCTCCAGTACGCTGCGGTCCATAAATGCGCCGGGGTCTCCTTCGTCCGCATTGCAGACAACATATTTTTTGCTGCCGGGAGAATTGTAAGCTGCTTGCCATTTGCGCCCGGTGGGGAAACCTCCACCGCCCCGGCCTCTTAAACCGGATCGGCTGATTTCCTCGATCACTTGCACCGGCGACATAGCGGATAAAACTTTTTCCAAAGCCGCATAACCGTCGAGGGCAATATAATGGACGATCTGCTCCGGATCAATGATCCCGCACCGCCCCAGGACATTTTTAGTCTGCCTCTGGTAAAAAGGAGTTTCTTCCAACCGGGTAATATTTGCTGCGGCTTCAAAACCCCGGGGGTCCTGAGCCACAATATATTCCGGAGAGGGTTTGCCTTCCAAAAGATGCAGTTTCAATATGGCAATAGCCGCTTCTGGCGTCAGATTACCATAAATAAAACGCGGTTCACCAGGCATATGAACTTCCATCAGCGGTTCCGCGTAGCACATACCGATACAGCCGGTGGACATCATTTCTACTACTTCCAGTCGATGGGTCTCGATATAGCGGCTGACCTCATGCCAGATCTTGTCTCCGCCGGCAGCGATGCCGCAGGTTCCCAATCCGATTACCACCTTGGGATGTTTTCGTGATTCCTCCAGGGCGTCTTGAAATTGCTGACGCATGTTGTTTAAGCTATGCATTTTTCTTGGCCATCCTTTTCCTGGTAGAGTGCCAGTATTTCCGGAACATCATCAGGGCTGACCCGCCCGTAAGCCTCCTCATTGATCATGATCACCGGGGCCATGCCGCAAGCACCCAGGCAAGCTACAGGCTCCACAGTAAACAGCAGATCTTCTGTCGTCATCATTCCGCCGGATAAACCCAAGGTCTTGTTGATCGCATCCAAAATCTTGCCGCTGCCCTGCACATGGCAGGCAGTCCCGGTGCAGACCCGGATAATATTTTTGCCGCGGGCCTGCAGATGGAACTGACCGTAAAAGGTAGCAACGCCAAATATTTCACTGGAAGGGACCTTCAGCGCTGCGGCAATGGCTTTGATCGCATCGTCCGGAAGATATCCGAATATCTCCTGGGTTTCCTGCAGGACCGGGATGATTTTTCCGGTTTTCCCCTGGTATTTTTCCAGGGTTTTTTCCAATGCCGCATAACGTAGGTCCGGTATAGTATCACTGCAATTACACATATATTGCTCCTTCTTTCACAAGCGAATTTATAAATGTACCATACTGCTGATAAAATAAAGGTTATTGACAGCAGTTACGGGGTCAGATTACGGATCTATGATGGTATCATTTCAATCAGTTCAGCAAAGGCCAGTTCCATTTCCTCATCCTGAAACATTTTTTTCATAGCCTCGAGGGTTTCTATCATCTGCTGATCAATTGCTGCCGCCATTTCCTGTTCGCTCATTCTTTTGGTCAGCATCTGACTGGAAAGTTCGTCCAGGGTTTGGAGAAAACGGCTCATGTTCCTGCCGAAGAAGGGCTGGATCTGTGCCGCGGTTTCATTAGTGACCGGGCCTTCCATTATGGGTCCGCCTTCGGCGTAGAATTTACTCAGTTGCACATTTAAATTGTAAGCGGCCAGCTTTTCAATCTTGGATTTGTTTTTCAGCTGATGCGCTGCCTGGGCAGTCAAATATGCTTTTTCATTCATCAGATCTGCCATTTCAAGATACTTGGCTCTTACGCAGTATTGCAAACTTACGCCCAGATTATATACATCGTTGACAGACCGGGGACAGGGAAGGGAACTTGCCTGTTCATAGGCAGCCTTGGTGTAGTAGTTGATTTTTATTGTTTGTGCGGTTTTCATTTGTCATCATCCTTTCAGTTTATATTGTGAAATATTTAACAATCTAATGCCATATATATAAGCAATTTGCGTGCCAGATAAAAGACAGCTGTATGGGCAAGAAGAATAAAGGACAGCTAGAAATGTACTTGAGGCCGGTAATGCTGGGAAATTGAAGTTCAAAATATTTTTATTTAAAAAATTAATACGCCAATCAGCCAGCGGAGATTGATCACTAGCGTGTAGCGATAGTGTAACATTTTTGTGTCAGATGTGTAATGGTGTTACAAAATTGTAACAGTTGCTTTTGGCAGTTAGCCGATGCATAAAAGAGGTCGCTCCTGCGGACCGCTGCTTTTACAGTTTGCTGGTAACAGGGCTTTGCTGCAGCGATTTTTTACGCCGATAAATGACCGTCAGGATAATCGACCGCAGCAGCCAATCGGAAACGAATACCATCCAGGCAAACTGGATGGGCAGATGGAGGACGCGGATCACTAAATATAACATGGGAAGCCGATATGCCCAGGTGATCAATATAGTGATGAACATAGGTGTTCGTGTATCCCCGGTACCGCGTAATATTCCACCCAGGACAGCTGCGATGGCAATGGTCAGCTGCTCCAAAGAGGCGATGCGCAGCAGCAGACCGGCGATACGTATGATCTCCCGGTCATTGGTGAAAAGTGAAGCCACCTGATAAGGAAACAGGGCAAATACCACACCGAAACAGCCCATGATCAGCAGGGCAAACTCCATGGTGCCCCGGGCCATTCGCTTGGCTTCAGCTGAATCACGGGCGCCGATGCTTCTTCCTACCAGCGCAGTAGCTGCAATAGCAATACCGATGCCGGGCATGAAGGATAATGATTCCACCGTAACGCCGACCTGATGGGCGGCAAAAGCCAGGGTGCCGGTGGATACGATCAAATACACCGACAGAATGGTACTGAAATTATTAAAGAACTGCTCGGCAAAGCTGGGAATGCCAAGAGAGAATATTTTCCTGACCACGGAAAAGCGCAATTTTTTCATCCATTGCCACTGCACTTTTAATTGGCCTTGACCGCGGCTGAGAAAGATGACCCCTATAACAAATCCAAATACGTGAGCGATAGAAGTTGCCAGGGCCGCACCCGCCACTCCCATACGGGGGAATCCGAATTTACCATATACCAGCACATAAACCCCGGCAATATTGATGATATTGACTGCCAATGCCATATACATCGGGATTTCCGTTCGACCCCAGCCCCGATAAACGGTACAGATCATATAGAAAGTCAGCGCGATGGGGGTCGCCCAGAAGGCGATGTGCAAATAGGCAACGGCTTGCGTAAATACTTCCGCTTCCACATTGAACAGGCGGATGATATCTTCGGTAAAAATCAGACCCAGGGCTCCGGCGATGAGCCCGATCAATAACCCCAGCAGGATGGTCTGGCTGGCGATCTGGTTGGCGTCTTCAAAACGTCCGGCACCTTTGGCCTGAGCAACCAGGACGGCGGAGCCGATTCCCAGGGCCTCCAGGACCAGGACCACCGCGAAAAATATTTCCGCACCCAGACCCGCTGCCGCCAGGGGGGATGCTCCTAAACGACCGACAATTGCGACATCCACGATGCCGATCAGCATATAAAGGATCATCTCCATCATGGCTGGCAGTGCAGTACGCAGGATCGTGGCACGAAGTTGTTTGTCCTGTAGAATTAACATAAAAAGCCGTTCCTTTGTCATGAAAAAATAAAACACAGTTAGTATATCCTATTGGGTGCACGATAAAAAGGCCGGACGCTTTTTAACAAGCAGCCGGCCTAAAAAGATTACGTTTCAATCAATGGCGGATCAGCAAAACCGGACAATGGGCATGGTGGCTGACCACATTACTCACACTGCCCAGCAGGATCTCGCTGAGCCCGGTCAGACCGCGGCTGGCTATTACGATCGAATCATATCCCTGTTTGGACCGTTCAACGATCACGGAGGCAGGATTCCCCATGGTTACTTCGCTGGTTATGGTAACATTGCCCTTCTCAGCCATGTCCTTGAGGCTGGCCTCCATATGCTGAACAATTTCCCCGGCACTCTTTTGCACCAGGTCCAGAATATCAATTCCGGTAAAGGAATAATCAGAAGGACGGATAACATGCAGCAGGTGGATCTTGCCGGCATTTTTTGCAGCTAACTCTACCGCAATTTCTGCGCTGTGAAGGGATTCGTCTGAACCATCCACCGGAACCAGAATATTATAAAACATATTGTTCCTCCTTTACTTTGTGACCGATCATGACGCTGGCAAATGTGTTTTTAGTGGGTAAAAAGCAGACTTCTTCTTACATTATACTGGTAATAAAAGATTTGTACCAGTTCTTGCGCCGTTATTCTGTAACCTTGTCGCAATTGCGTAAATTATTT
>CAZNPR010000028.1:19203-21820 GCA_964574965.1 uncultured Syntrophomonas sp.
TTCTATCATCCGGTCAACTTCGGTGAAGCTGAGGATTATTTCCGCTGGGTACGCACCGACTATGAAAAACTAGGAACTGAGCCCCGTAAAGCCTTCTGTATTCGTGTGAGTCCTATGGACAAGCATGGTTTCTTCAACTTTGGCATTCATAATTCAGTCGCCTATGCACAAATCAAGAGCTCAGACAAAGTAATCGTGGAAGTCAACGAAAATATTCCGGTGGCATTGGGAGGCGCCCGGGAGCAGGTTCATGTTTCCGAAGTGGATTACATCATCGAAAGTGAAAATGAGCCTCTATTTGCTCTGCCGCAAATCGAACCCAATGATACTGACCGCAAAATTGCCGAGCAGGTCATGAAACATATCCATGACGGTGATTGTATCCAGTTAGGAATTGGTGCCATGCCCAATCTGGTCGGAAAAATGATCAATGAAACTGACCTGAAGGATCTGGGGGGCAATACCGAAATGCTGGTGGATGCTTACATGGACATGTGGGAATCCGGCAAGATGAATGGCCGGCGCAAAAATGTGGATGAAGGCAAGATCGTTTATACTTTTACCCTGGGCAGCCAGGCGTTGTATGACTGGATCGATCACAACCCAGCTCTTGCTTCTTACAATGTCGGTTATGTTAACCACCCTTCCCGGGTCTCGCAAATCAATAACCTGATTTCCATCAACCAGGGTTTGGAGGTCGATTTGTATTCCCAGGTCAATGCTGAAAGCTCTGGTTTCAGACAAATATCCGGCAATGGCGGGATGTCAGATTTTACTCTGGGGGCTTACTGGTCGGAAGGCGGCCGCAGCCTCATCTGCCTGCCGTCAACTTATAAGGATAAGGAAGGCAATATTCGCTCCCGGATCGTACCGACTCTGACACCTGGATCAGTTACAACGGTTCCCCGCCAGATGGTGCATATCATTGTTACCGAATACGGCTGGGAATCTTTTAAAGCTGTTTCCACCTGGGCCCGTACCGAAAAGCTGGTCAGACTGGCACACCCGGACTTCCGTGATGACCTGATCAAAGAAGCCGAAAAGATGAAGATCTGGCGCAGAACCAATAAAATCGTTTAGGCTTAAAGGCGGGATAGTAAGAACTCATGCTATATGCTCACTGGCAGCTTCCTGTCAGTGAGCTTTTCAATTGCTGGCCTCCTAAATCCCGTCGGTTTTGAGGCCCTGTCAGGACGGGTTCAGGTGCCGTCCGGAATATGGTCTTATTAGACAGATACAGGAGTAAACATTAGAATGAAAGAAAGAGGTCACCCTCATCTGACGTAAGTATAATCTTGTGCAAAGGAAGTGCTGCTGATCATGCCGCAGGAAATCGTCCCAGGCATTTACCTGATACCGGTCCCTTTACCCAGAAGTCCCCTGCGGGTATTGAATTCTTATCTTATCCGGGGAGAAAAACGAACCCTCTTGGTTGATACCGGCTTTAACTGGCCTGAGTGTAAAGCTGCGCAGCTGCAAGCCCTGGCGGAATTGGAGGTCGATCGTGAGGATCTTGATTTCTTCATCACCCATGCCCATGGCGATCATGTGGGATTAGTCGGGGAACTGGCGGGGGAGAGATCAGCTGTGTATTGCAGCCGGACGGATGCGGAAATCATCAAACGATTTATGCACCCTGATTACTGGAAAGCCAGCGATGCTTTTTATCAAATGCATGGCTTCCCGGTGCTCAAAATTGATCGTAATACAGATGATATAGACGATTACATCGCCAGAGCGGCCAGGATCAACCCGATTTTTGTTGAAGAAGGCGACCAGCTAGTAGCCGGCCCCTATCGTTTTAACTGTATCAGCACTCCGGGTCATTCCCCCGGGCATATGTGTCTGTATGAACCGCAGCACAAGTACTTTTTTTCCGGGGATCATATTTTAAATAAGATCACCTCCAATATCACTGCCTGGGGAGGGGAACTGGATTGTCTGGGCCTCTATCTGGAAAGTCTGAAGAAAGTGGAGGCCATGGATATCAAGCTGGTTTTTCCAGGCCACCGCGAATTGATCCATGATCATCGCCATCGGATCCGGGAATTGTTCGAACACCACCAGCGAAGGCTGGCCGAGCTGCTGGTCATTCTTGAGCAAGGGGAGATGACGGCTTATCAGGCCGCCAGTCATATGCACTGGGATTTGAAATATGATTCCTGGGAAGAGTTTCCGGATTTTCAGAAGTGGTTCGCCACTGGGGAGGCAGTGGCTCATCTGGAACATCTCGCGGTTTTGGGGCAGGTACAGCGGGTATGTAGAAATAACGGGGAATTATTGAAATATAAGATATTAAATAATTAAAAAATCCTGCTTAGGCAGGATATTTTAATTTTAATGCGAAATTTATAGTAAAGTATAATTTTCGTTGTGGAAAAAACTAAGGCTGAATATTATATGGAAGAATAATATGAGCCGAATTAGTTTTTAGCCGGGAAACAATACATAATCAGCATCCAGCGCATTATGAGGGGGTGAAATGGAGTAGTGCGCTTTTTACCCTTAGGAAAACAATTAAAAATGAAAAAAACTACACAGAATTGAGGGGGACTCAGTTCTTGAATTGGGGGAAAAAATAATGGCGTCTAATTTTGCTTATTTGAACACTCGTGAT
>CAZNPR010000029.1:0-17382 GCA_964574965.1 uncultured Syntrophomonas sp.
CTTTGCTCGTGCCGCACCGGGATAAATCTGATTCCCGCCGCCGGCATAAGATCCAATACGTCCATAAAGGCAGATCCCACTATACCTGATACGTGCTTAACACCTTCTGCCACTAATGTTTCAGCAATTGCCTCACTGGCTATCATTTTTTGTTTAGCCATTATTTGTCCTCCTCAAAATAACCATATTTAAACAAGTTCAGTACTATCTGTTAGGTCCGCAATTCACATCGGTCATAACGTTTACAACAGACGGCTTGTCAGAGGCTATGGCTCTGTCAATAGCAGCCCCGATGTCTTTAGCTTCGGTCACATATTCTCCGTATCCGCCCAGCGCCTCAACTACCTGGTCGTAACGAACATCTCTTAAGAACAGTCCTACAAAGGGTTTATCCTCAACAGCTCTCTTGGCTTCTGACCGTTTGATCATTCCCCAGCAGCTGTCATTGAGAATAATGGTGGTAAATTTGATACCGTAACGCAGAGCTGTATCATATTCCATAGCACCGTAACCGAAAGCGCCGTCACCTGTGATAAGAAGCACTTTCTTTTCCGGATGGGCCAGTTTAGCAGCCATTGCATAGGGCACTCCTACACCCAGAGGCCCAAAACTTCCATTGGCGATTCCCATGTATTGACCAGGACCGGTAGCCGGCAGGAACGAGTTGCCAAAAGTAGCCGTATCGCCGCCATCAATAACTACAATGGTATTCTCGTCAATGCGCTGCATGATTTCAAACATGAGTCTAATGGGGTGAATGGGGCTCTGATCAGATGTCAACAGAGGCAAGACTGTTTGCACTACCTGGGTTTTGCCATTGCTGAGAGCCTCGGCCCATCCCTGGTGGGTGTTCTGTTTTACTGCCACGGTCAACTGTTTGAGCACTTCTTTAACATCGCCGGCAATACCAACTTCCACATCCAGCTGGTCAGTAATAGACGCAGCATCAATATCTACCCGAATAATCTTGGCGTTGGCCGGGAAGGATTCCCGCTTCATAATATATCCGGGACGTGTTCCCAGCAGCAATACTACATCGGCATTCTGAATTGCTCCGGCAAAAACGGGATGACCAGTGGCTCCAATCGATACAAATAAGGGATGACTGTCAGGAACCAGTCCCCGGGCAGCGTTGCGGGTGAAGAAGGGGATGCCGGTTTTCTCAACAAACTCTTTCAATTCATTTTGCGCTTTGGAGTAGAAAGCACCGCTTCCAGCTATGACAACCGGTCTTTGGGCCTCATCCAATATTTTGGCGGCCTTCTCAATGTCAGCCGGATTACCAGCCGGTTTGTTGGTTAAACGATAGGTTTTCTGGTATTCGACTAGAGATTCATCCACATAACCTTCCATAATATCGCGGGGTATTTCCATATAGACCGGTCCCGGTCTGCCAGTAGTGGCTTCCGCAATGCCTCTGCCAATATACTCAGGAATACGCTGGGTTTCCTGTACTGATCTGGCGTGCTTGGTCATGGACTTGTAAATATCGATCTGGTTAAAGTCCTGCAGTTCATTGCGGTCAGCTTCAATAACCTTGGCCTTTCCGGCCATGCATAATACCGGTGTACAGTTGCGATCAGCATTGGCGATCCCGGTTACCAGATTGGTCACACCAGGACCTGCTGTGGCTGTACATACCCCGAAGTCACCAGTGGTCAAAGCCCATCCTTCAGCCATCATAGCTGCAGTCATCTCATGTCTGACACCAATGAATTTGATATCGTTTTCGTCACAGGATTCCATCATCGGATAGATATGTCCACCTGGAATACCAAAAATATACTTTACTCCTTCTTTTTTCAGGATTTTTTGAACCATGGTTCCGCCTCTGATTTCTGCCATTAAAAATACCTCCCATCAAAATTGTTTCAATTAAAAACTCTAAAACTGTTTCACTGTTCTGATAACCTTCAATATTTTGCGATTACGATCATTTTGGACTTCTGAGCGATCAAGACCAGTATAATCCTTGAGTCCCTTGCCGGTTTTCACTCCCAGATTGCCTTCCGCGCACATTTTATCCGGCAATGCGGTCGCCGTTGTATTGCACAGCAGCGGTGCCAGGAACGTTCCGCCTAATTTACCTAATTCCCAGCCGATATGGTCATATAGTTCCAGGGGGCCTTCAAAAGCCAATTTAAGCCCGGCATTATTGGTTATGGCCTTATCCACATCTTCTGGAGAGGCCCATCCCTGTTCCACGATATAGTTGGCCTCCCGTGCTATTGCAGTGTTAATACGATTGACGATGAATCCAATGACATACTGTTTTAACACCACCGGAACATGACCCAGGCTTTCATAAACCTTTTTAACAAACTCTAAAGTTTCCTGAGAAGTCTCCGGTCCCATAACGACTTCTACCAGCGGGATAATATGAGCAGGATTATTGAAATGCCCAATTATCAACCGGCCGGGATTTGATACTTCCACTACATCATAAATATTCATGCCCGATGTGGTGCTGGTGAAGATCGTATCTGCTGAGCAGAGTTTATCAAGCTGCGCATACAAAGCATGTTTTATATCCGGAATCTCAGGAATAGCTTCAACTACGAATTTGGCTTGCCTGGCCGCATCCTCCAGTTTATCGGTGTAAACCAGCAGTTCATTTGCGTTTTTAATAACCTCTTCTGTGATCATATCTTCATCTTTCAGCAGCTGAAGATTGCCCGCGATCAGCTTCTTAGCTGTTTCCAGCTGTTCGGCCTTCTGATCATAGAGTGTGGTGGGATAGCCATGGGAAGCAAAATCCTGGGCAATGGAGTGCCCCATTATTCCTGCTCCGATGACCAATACTTGAACTTTGTCATTCATTCGATCCGATCCCTCCTATGTTGGCTTCAGTTATAAACTGAATGCGATAATTATCAGCAAATACTATCATTTCAAGAGTCAGCGCATTCCTCCTCTCACCTATCGATCACGACCAACCTAAGATCCTGTAAAATTTATCGTTCGGGCGCTCGATCGCCCGGATGGTAAAAAATTAAGATGACGTGCTTTCGGACTGATCCGCATTATAGGGCGGGATCTTATAGGTCAATGGCTCTGGTAAAAACATGGCTATGATCAACATACATACCAGGACTCCGACGGCCATCAGGGTAACAGCATTGCCTATGCCATTCAGCAGCATTGGTGCTGATAAAAATCCAACCAAAGCTGGTGCTGCGATCTGTCCCAAACGTCCAATAATGTTGTTTCCCCAGGCCGTAGCGTTGCCTCGCAGTTCGGTAGGAAACAGCTCATTGGTAAAGGTAGCACATAGCACGGTAAAGGTTCCGGTAAAGAATACCCCTACGATTTGTGCCAGGGCGACCTGCAGAAAACCCTGGGCCTGGAATACGGTCATGACTGCCACTGAGCCGATCCCGAAGAAAATATAGGCAGTCTTCTTGCGTCCGATCTTATCCAGCAGCTTACCTACCGCTACATAGCCGGCCAGCCCCAGGGTAAAGGCCAGCGCCGTTACCAAACCGACCTGACTTTCAGTCCAGCCCAGTTCACTTTCTACCCGCAGGGCAAAAAAGTTCATCGCAGCTGAATAGGATATATACATAAAGAACCACAGGGCCATGATGGCGAACAGATTTTTACGAAAAGGAGCAGCAAAAACCGCAAATAAAGGCGGAGTATTGTCGCCTTTTCCGGCTTTCATCTCTGTAAAGCGCTGGGTTTCCGGCAGATTCTTGGAAAAGAATATAAGTAAAATCAAAGGCAGTGCTCCGATGATATATAATCCTCTCCAGTGCAGAGCTGGTATCATTGCAACCACGGGCAGGAGCAGTGAGGGGAAAATCGCGCCGATCGCTGCCGCTCCCTGAAATAATCCCAGGGCTCGTCCACGAAATTCAGCGTCAAACTCCTCGGCCACGATAATAAATCCGACTGCCCAGCAAACCACTAGAAATACACGGGCAATAAATTGAAAGGCAATGAACATCTCCAAATTCACTGAGGTTGCAGTCAACAAACTAAAAATTGAATAAATAATGACCGACCAGATAAATATTGGTCTGCGGCCGACCCGGTCAGCCATTCGTACCACGAAAAAGGCGACCAGCGCTCCAATGGCAATGACAGACAGCGTATAACTGGCCACTTGTTCGGTGATACTAAAGGCATCCTTTATATAAGGAAGAGCCAGGTTTACCACCATAAAGTCAAAACCCTCAAAAAAGGCACCGATCATAACCAGGGGCATCAATAGCTTCTGTCTGTGGCTTAAAACAAATTTCCCCGATGATTGCTTCTCTTCTTCCAATATCTTCGCCTCCCTTAATAGTTAACGATACAACCATCGATCAGCATCAGGAGAAACGCGCATTTCCTGCTAACCGAAGTTTATACTGCACCTCCTTTTTGCATTCTTCCCAAATCCTTTAATCAACCGGCAGTTCTGACAATCCCAGCTCTTTAAGCAACTGCCCGCCTGGTTTCCCCTGGCGGTCATATCTCCTGATCCGGTAATACTCAGCCAGCATAGCTGCCAATTTATCTTTCAATTTCACGTCCTGGCCAGGGGTCAATTCTTCCATAAGTCTGTCGGGCAAAACGTCATCATTGTTGCTGAATCCTTCCCGCATATTAAACAATCGCTCGATGAGGAAAGCCCTTTCCCCCGCCCTGATAAAATCACCGGTGTCAAGTTTCCTGCCGGTGACGATTTCCCATGCCTGTACATGAGGAAACAGGGCGAAAGATTTGAAATGCAGCAGGGAAGGATGTTTAGCCAGATATTTTATGACCGGATTGCTCAGGAAGATCAACCGCCCTGCCACTTTGCCTAAAAGATCATTTTCCCGGCGGCCAAAAAGAAATGCGGGCATGACGGTAAAAGAGGTAAACAAACACGATCCTCCCAATGATATAGCTTCCATGGCGTTCTGAAAGAAAACGGTCAGGGCTGCTTTGCCCCTGGTGGTCAATCCATCAAATGTGACCGGACTCAGCACTTCAAGAAAAGTTAAAAATCCTCCGCCTAAATGGCAGGCTCCCCGATTGGCAGTAGCATAACCCAAGCCCAGGCCCACTGTATGGCGGGGGTCGTAAGAAGCCAGTTCCAACCCTTTGACCTGGATAGCACAGGACTCTTCCCCATATTTTGCTGCCAGTTTTGCTGATCCATCAGCCAGTTCTGCACGATCTCCCCGGCGATGAGCAATGTCATCCATGGCTTCACTGATACCTTCCGGGCTGTCAAACCTGATGCCAAAATCTTTGATACCCTTTTGCTGCAGTTCCATGGCAAAAGCCAGGGTCCCCGCCAGCGATATGGTATCCATCCCCAGCAAGTCAGCCTGGTAATTCCAGTTAATGATAGGCTGCAAATCAAAATTTCCTATATTGGAACCAAAAAGGCCGATCGTTTCGTACTCCGGTCCTTTTATATCTTTGCCGTTCAATTTTACCCGCCGTTCACAACGGATCGGACAACTGAGACACCCGGAGTTTTTCTCCAGATGAGCTGCTGCCAGCGTTTCGCCTGAGATCTGATCAGCCAGCGGCGAATCGACCTCCTTGAAATTGTGCACCGGCAAAACCAGACTGCGGTTTGACTTTTTGAGAAATCCTGCAGTCCCTAGTCCAGGCATATCCTTACCGGTGCTGGGATGCTCTTTTAAAAATTTCATCCAGCGGCCAATATAGTCTTTCCATGCGGTCTCATCAGCAATGGGAATGGGAATATTGCCCTGGGCAGCCAAAGCCTTTAAGTTTTTGCTGCCCATTACTGCTCCGGTTCCGCAGCGGCCTGCCACACGTTCACCGGATACTGCACAGGCATAAAGTACTCCATTTTCACCCGCAGGTCCGATGACCAGCTTGCCATATTTCTTATCAAAATGAGCCTGACTCTCTTCACTGTTCAGGCCCCAGATATCAGCAGCGTCTTTTATCTGCACTTTTCCATCGATGATTTCAATATAGACCGGGCGGGAAGCTTTTCCACTGATCACCAGGCCATCATATCCTGCTCGACGCAGCCTGGTGCCAAAAATGCCTCCGCAGTTGGAAGAAGCGATCGCCCCGGTCAGGGGACTTTTGGTACTGATATTGAAACGGCTGCTTGAAGGCGCGCCGCTGCCAGTCAGTATCCCGGTGTTTATCACCAGGATATTTTCAGGAGAAAGGGGAGGGGTAAAGGGGGGTAATTCATCATAGAGGATTTTAGCGGCCAGTGATTTGCCGCTGATAAACATAGCATAATCAGCTTCGCTTATGGAGTAAGCTTGAATTGTTTCGGTAGTGAGATCAATTTCCAGATATCGTGGTAAAATCATATCGTACCTCCCGATTAACATTCGAGGACACGCTTTAAATAATACAGGTCAGGCACAACCAATTGCCGGTATTCTGTTGTTCACGCTGTATGATCATTACATAGATTTATTAAATAATATCTAACATAACGCAGCGACTATCGTTAACTATAATTTAACACCTGGAAACTCATAATGTAAAATTGCTTTTTCTTATTCCCCCTATAAGTTGGCGCTTATTTTTGAAGAAGCCAAATCAAAACTTTTTCTTCGCCCAAATTTATGTTAGTAATATCTAACGAGAAGCCATTTATCCGGGCAGTCTCCGTGCGGTTTCTTTATAGTTTTCAGCCTGCGCCACAAAATTGGCTGCCCATTCCGGATTGGCCGGCGCATAAATATGCTGGTAAGCAGCGATCACATTGTGAAAAAGGATACCGTCATTTTTCCCGTCTAAACCATAACCGCGCCTGACTTCCATGATGCTGCCCAGGGACTGGTCAGCATTGCAGATCTGGGAGTGATGAAATTCGTGCCCGCGTATCTCTGTGTTTTCTGAAAAAAGATAATTCGGTTTGACCACTTTCATCAATGAATAACCATGCCCTTTGGGGCGGGCTGACATTTTCACATCGCAGGGCAAAGCCCCTGTCATTTCAAACACCTGATCTTCATGGTGCAAACGCCGGGCTAAATACATCAACCCGCCGCACTCCGCATATACCGGCAGACCTGAAAGGATCATACGCCTGATATCTGCACGCAGGGAATCATTGTCCTGCAACTGCTGCGCATGAACTTCCGGGAATCCTCCCCCAATATAAAGCGCATCCACTTCCGGCAATTTTTTGTCCTGCAAGCTGTCGATGATGACTAATTCAGCGCCGCTGTTTTCCAGGGCCTGCAGGTTTTCAGGATAATAAAAGCTGAACACCTTATCCTTGATAATACCGATCCGCGCCCGATTGGAAGCCGAAGGCCCCCTGTCCTGAAGCTGACGCGGCAGCTCCTGGCTCCTTCCGGCAATAGCCAGTAAAGCCTCCAGATCGATATATTGGCTGGCCGTCTCCGTCAGACAGTTTCGCAAATTATCAAGGCCCTGTACTTCCTGTGCCAGTACCAATCCTAAATGGCGGTCGGCTATATGAATGTTTTTGATTTTGGGAACGGCTCCGATCACAGGTATTCCAGTATATTGTTCAATGCTTTGCCGCAGGATGTTTTCATGCCGCGGGCGCGCTACTTTATTGAGTATTACGCCGGCAATATCTACTCCGGTTTCAAAGTTCTGAAAACCTTTTACCAAAGCCGCTGCACTGCGGGTCATACGAGTACAATCCACCACCAGGATCACCGGGGCATTGATCGTGCGGGCAATGGCAGCGGTACTGTCGCTGCCTTCCACATCCAATCCGTCATATAATCCCATCGCGCCTTCCACGACTGCTATATCAGCATCAGCACAGGCCCGATCGAATAGAGTCCTGATCTGCTCCGGGGGCGAAAAGTACAGATCCAAATTACAGCACGGGCGTTCAGCCATCCAGCTTAACCAGGAAGGATCAATAAAATCAGGTCCTTTTTTATATGGTTGTACGGCAAGACCATGTTTGGCCTTTAAAGCTCCGATAATGCCCAGGGTGATGGTTGATTTACCGGAACGCCCGTGGGGGGCAGCAATGACCAGACGCATCTTACATTCTCCTTCCTTAAAACTTGATCATAGACAAGCTGACTTCGCCATGTTCTCACTTCTGTATGTTTCACAGGAGACTGGAAGGCTCTTTGCCCCGCTTATAAGGCGCAGGGCCTGCCTCCTGTGAAACAATAACCACTTGCCATAAATCTTATACGCAGCCGGTCGGTTTAGGCAGTCCGGCAATTTTACATGCGCCTTTACCCGGGCCGCTGGGGAATAATGTGTACATTTCTCCCGAGGTCAATTTCGTATCTTTCAATAGTTTTCTTACCATCGGTGCTACCCCGAATTCCTTATAGTAATTACGCAGGTAGTTGATGATCTCCCAATGTTCAGGGGTGAGTTCCACTTCTTCTGTAACGGCCAGGACATGGGCTACTTCTTCAGTCCACTCGTCCGCGTTATCGAGAAATCCGTCTTCATCCAACTGTAATACACGGTCTCCTACTTTTAAATCCGCCATTTTTATTCCTCCTTGTTCTTTATTGCTTAATGCCTGGCTTCTTAGATGATCCCAGGCAGATCAAATGAATTCATGATTTGTTCATTCTTCTGCTTCATATCCGCCATTTTGCTCCCGGACGGCGATCACCACCTTATATAAAATGGTCAGCAGCAGCAGGCCCACTGCATAAACACCCAGAATGATCATTATTTCAATGCCGGAAGGTATATATTCCGTGACTTTTCCAAAGGCATTGGGGACAAATCCTCCCAGGACCAGCCCGATCGACTTATCCAGCCAGGAAGCAATAAATACAGCTGCCAGGGCAGCCACCAGCACTTTTTCATCACGGCGCAGCTGCGGGACCACCAACAGTGTTATCCCCGTTATTGCCAGTATCGCTGCACACCACATCAAAGGAACCAGGTTATCATGTCCATCGATCCCGGCAAACAGATAGGTCAGTGTAGCCATGTGTCCCGGTATCTGAGAGTAAAAGGCTGTAAATACTTCCAACAGGAAGAAGAACACATTGGCGATCATGGCATAGGCAACGATTTTCGCCAGTGACTGGATCGCTTCAACAGAGGTTTTAAATGAAGTCCAGCGCCGCAGCACCAAACTGAGTAAGATCAGCAGTGCAGGACCGGCCGCAAAAGCGGAAGATAAGAAGCGCGCTGCCATGATGGCTGTCATCCAGTAATACCTGCCCGGAAGACCGGCATAGAGAAACGCCGTTACCGTATGGATACTGATGGCCCATGGAATCGCGACATAGGTTAATACTTTCACCCATTTAGGCGGCGGGAAACCCTTTTTCTCTGCGCCTAAAACCATCCAGCCGATAACAAAATTCAAGAGCAGGTAACCGGCCAGTACGCACAAGTCCCAGAACATAACGGAACTCGGGGTCGGATGCAAAATTACATTCAGTACCCGGGCTGGCTGCCCAAGATCGACAAAAACAAACAGCATACAGACCACTACTGCTGCTACTGCCAGGAATTCACCCAGGATCACGATCGGGCCAAAGGCTTTGTGGTCATGCAGATAATAAGGAATCGCTACCATTACTGCGGAAGCCGCTACACCCACCATGAAGGTGAATTGCGAGATATAAAGGCCCCAGGTGACGTCCCGACTCATACCGGTGACACCCAGACCGTAGTTCAATTGCTGAAGGTAAGCAGCTAGTCCGGCAACGATGATGATCAGGATAAAACCGATCAAGGCATAATATCGTTTGCTTCCCTTTAAAGCCTGCTCAAGCACTTGCTCCGCCTCCCCTGATCACATAATACACACTGGGGCCAGTCCCTAATTCAACTTTGCGCCGGATGAAAAAGCTGGCACCAAGAACTTTTCTAATCTCGGAATCGGGATCATTCAGATCGCCAAAGAGGATAGCGCCTTTGGAAACCTCAGCACAAACAGGCATTTCTCCTTTTTCCAGGCGTTCGATACAGAACGTGCATTTTTCCACCACACCCTTGGTGCGGGTCGGCAGTTCCGGATTGACCTCTTCTATATATGGCCGGGGATCCACAAAATTAAAGCTTCTTGCTCCAAACGGACAGGCAGCCATACAGAATCGGCAGCCAATACAACGGTGATAATCCATATTCACGATCCCGTCGGCCCGTTTAAAGGTAGCCTGAGTAGGGCATACCCGGACACAGGGCGGATTCTCACAGTGGTTGCATAAAACCGGGTATTGCATCTTTTGTATTTTTTCACTGAAGTATTCACTTTCCAGTTCAGCAAAGGTATGCTCGAAATCTTCCTGCCAGATCCATTTGATTTCATGACCGGAATGATCGATATGCGGCACATTATTATATTGATGACAAGCAACAGCGATCTGCTTTATATCCTCAGTCCCTTGAAATTTGCTCACATCAATGACCATTCCCCAGTGTTTGGCCGGCATCTCCTGCGATCCCTCGACCGCTGCCTGTGCACCAAAATTATCTAAACCTTCATAGATGGCTGCTCCGCCAACAGCTGCAGCGGCTATAATTTTGATAAAATCCCGTCTGTTCATTTTGCTGCACCGGCTCCTTTCGCTCCATCATGGCAGTCCCAACAATATAGTTCAACAGCTGTATACGTATGGCAGGAATCACAAAATTCGCTCCGGTTGGAATGACACTGCAGGCAATTGTTCTCCAGACTCATTTCCCAGGTTTCCCCGGAACTGCTGATATACTCTGTCTCCCCTTCTCTTACAGCCTGTTCCCGCCAATCGCTGAGCAGCTTCGGGTGATGCTTACGCATAAACTCCGTAGATTCGATACATTGTTTTTCATCCAGCTGTTCAATGGCGGCTGTATCCAGACTCGGAGCAGGAGGTTCACTGGCTTTGCCGATATTGAGCAAAATGGGCGCCGTGGTCAGCAGAACAAAAAGCACCAGGATCGTAATGATCTTCCCGGGGTTATACATCGCTGCACACCCCTTTTTCAGGCAGCGGTTCCAGACGCAGATCCACTGTCCTTTCGATTTCATTGTCCAGGACCAATGCGTTGCCCAGCAGTTCATGGACTCCCATAACTGTTACACCCGGGACCCAATAGTCCATTAGCGAAGGGAAGGAAGCCCGGTCGAGGGCGCAAATATTAGCTAATACATTTACCCCGTGTTTTCCTTGTACATATTTGACCGCATTCGCCCGGGGGAAACCTCCCCTGAGACGCAGTTCCATATTTTCCCCGGCGTTCAGTCCTGAACCGCTGCCGCAGCACAAAGTCTTTTCCCGGATGGTTTCTTCCGGCATTTCAAAGAAATGGTTACAGACTTTATTGATAATATAACGCGGTTCCTCCAGAATACCCATTCCTCTTGAAGTATTACAGGAATCATGGAAGGTGACCCGCAGATGATCATTGCGGCTCGGATCCAATTTCAATTTGTTGTGATAGATCAGGTCAGCTGTAAACTCGGTAATATGGACCATTTTAGTGGAGCGGGCGTTTTCAAACCTGGTCCCGGTGATAGGTGAGACCGGTACTTCAAGAAAATCAGCCGGACCATTCCAGGTATCCATATATTGATTTACCACCCGCCACATATGGCCGCACTCCCCGCCTAATATCCATTTGACCCCGAGTCTTTTGGCTTCGGCATAAATTTTGGCGTTGAGCCGCTTGGCCATTTCATTGGAGGTAAAAAATCCGAAATTTCCTCCTTCGGAGGCAAACGTACTCATGGTATAATCCAGTCCCAATTGTTCAAACAGCATCAGATAACCCATACAGGTATAGATGCCCGGTTCCGCGAATAGATCGCCGGAAGGGGCTACAAACAGTATTTCCGCGCCTTTGCGGTTAAAGGAAGGCTCGATCCGCCTGCCGGTAATTGTTTCAATATCGTCCAGCATAAACTCGATATTATCCATGATGGCCTGCGGTTCCAGCCCCACGTGGTTGCCTTTCATATAACAATTGGCGACCGGGCCGGAGATCCAGTCGGTATTGAGTCCCAACAGATTCAGTAATTCCCGTCCCATCATGGTGATCTCCGCCTGGTCGATGCCATAGGGGCAGAAAGCCGAACATCTGCGGCATTCTGTACACTGGTAGAAATAATACCACCATTCTTTGATCACATCTTCGGTAAGATCCCGGGCTCCGGCTAAACGGCCGAACATTTTGCCGGCCGGTGTAAAATAGCGCCGGTATACTGATCGCAGAAGCTCTGCCCTTACGACCGGCATGTTTTTGGGATCACCGGTGCCCATATAAAAGTGACATTTATCCGCGCAGGCGCCGCAGCGAACGCATACATCCATAAACAGTTTGAAAGAACGGTACTTGGACATGCGCTCCGCCATTCCCTCTATAATGATCTCTTTCCAATTCTCCGGCAGTTTCCAGTCTTCATCATTGGGAGACCAATCCCGCGCATTGGGAAAATCCACTGTTTCCAGATTTCTTCCCTTGGCTCCGTAACAGTAGGTACCCGGCTTGAAATCTGCCGGCGTATCCATCCACTCTGTTGAAGGCATGGCATAATCATATGATAGTAAATCTTTTTTATCCGGTAATTTTGCCATTCTTTATCCCTCCTTCTCCAGCGGTAAGCCAGCTTTGCGCATTTTCTCCCGAAACTCATCTTCATACTCGTCATAGTGATGGGTCTTAACCTCATAATTCCAGGGATTTATATACCGGACCATTCGGCTGTTATTGGCCAAATTTCTGGTGGGGCTCATAAAGATCCCCCCGGCGTGCATCAGCTTGCTCCAGGGAAAATAGGCAAACAGACTGCAGATCAGAAATAGATGGATATAAAAGATCGCCCCGATATCTGCAGATACTACCGGCTGCAAATGCACCAACCCCATCGCCAGTGCCTTGACCTCGACAATATCAACTCTTAAGAAATAGCGCATCAGTATCCCTGATACAGCGATCCCCAGCAGCAGAAATAAGGGGAAGTAGTCGGCAGCCAGGGAAATATATTTTACCTGGGGAACGATGACCCGCCGTAAAAACAGATACGTCAGAGCCACTACCAAAAAAACATCCGTCAGATATAAGAGAGGAACACCCACCTGTAAAAAACTGTCCATACTTTCCATTCCCTGCACCAGGAATGGGACCGGATCGGTAAAGAACCGCAGATGCCGTAAAATAACGAACAGCATTGACCAGTGAAATAACAGACTCCCGAACCATAACCATTTGGCCGAGCCAAATGCCAGCTTATCGCCTCTTTTTTCCGTTACGGTGTTGCGGAACAAAGAGCGGAAGAGCGTTACTTCCAATATCATGCGGCCGATGACTCCCCAGAGGTCGTCAGGATTTTCGATCTTATCCTGCTTGATCCAGGGCAAAGACTGCTGCTGCCCGCAGGTAGTGGGGATAGAAAAGGGCACCGGTGACATTGCCCACCTCACTACACGATATATGAAGCCGGCTAAAAATACGGCCAATGCCGTATAAGGCAGGATGATGCCGAACAACGTATTCAGATGTAAGACTTGGGTCCCTGTCCATGCCACTAAAGCCAGGACCATAACCGCCAGCAGCGGAGTTCCTATCTTCATCCTGCACCTCTCCCATTTAAGCGTTTGATTTCGTTGATCCTCAATTCATAAATTTTCGCCCGGCAGTCATAATAAATATCGAAGGCCAGCAAGCCCATTTCGTCTATCCGTTTATCGATCTTCCAGAGTTCCTCGATGCCGATTTCTATTTCATGGTCCCCGGCCAGCTCTTCACTGATGATCTGCTTTAACGCGAAGATAAACCCTAAAGCCTCTGCCGGTCTGGTTTCCTCTACGGCTTTCAGCCGGCAAATTTCTTCCAGGGGTACACGCAGATCCCCCTGGTCTTCCAGCAGCCATTCCAGCATTGCTTCGGTATTGGCCTTCACTACATAGGAGACCGGGTCAGAAAATTGTCCTTCCGGCTTCCCGCCCGTTGTTATACGCTGGCTGGAGAAGGCTGTCCCCTGCCATTTCTTAAGAACTTGCTGCTTTTTTTTGATCAATGACTGCTCAATCGATGTTTTCATTATATATACTCCTGCATTATCTGCGTATCTCTGCTATCGATCAGGGAGCGCCGACCTTCCCTTTCAGGGCAACGAATGTAGTCGTAATGTAGAGGTATTCCACTTTATCCTCTATAGCCAGTTCTTTTACTGCAAGGTCAACTTCGGATTTGACGGCACCTATGGCGCTGGCAATATCCTTGCTCTTGGCTTTCTCAACAGTCTCCAGATAAGCCAGAACTTTTTCTTTGATTTCCGGATTCGCCGGTCCTTTTTCCATGTTTCTCATCCTCTCAATTAGAATTTTGCGAGGCCTGGAAAAGGTCTCTGAACAGATTCCGTCTTACTAGTACTTAAATGCCGCCGTGGTCCGGAACGTTTCCCGGGAGAAAATATAATCATCGATACACTTTTCGGAAAAAGGTATATCTGCAAGCGTAAAGAATCTTTCCCAACCGATCCGTTCGATCCATTCTCCTACCCGCTCGCCTTTGCGGGCGTGTCTGATCCAGGTTTCCACAATATTTCTCACCGCTTCCACTGTTTCCGGCCAGCGGGGCGGATTGTTAGGTAAAAAGGGGATGACCAGCCGGGAAAACATTGGTACACTGCGGGCATTGGATACCTTGCCGCCTACCATAATAGCGATCCCGTCATTCTCCGGATCCATGATCTGCATCCCCGGTGACATGGTATAACAGTTGCCGCAGTACATACAGTTTTCATCTTTGATCACTACACTTTTATTTTTGGGATCGGGACGGATCGCCCCGGTCGGACAGCTGGCTACCAGCGTTGGTATCTCCGTACCTTTGCGGATGATGTCATGATCGATCACCGGCACCGTCCGATGCACACCTAAAATGGCGATATCACTGCAATGGACTGCCCCGCACATATTGAGGCAGCAAGCCATGGCAACTCTGAGCCGGGCCGGCAGGTCATCAGTTTTGAAATACTCGAACAAATCATCCATCACTGCCTTTACGATTCCCGAAGCATCTGTAGCCGGGGTATGGCAGTGGACCCATCCCTGGGTATGGACGATGTTGCTGAGGGAAGCGCCGGTCCCGCCTATCGGCAGTCCTTTGGCCTCACAGGCCTCGATCAAAGGCTCCACCATGGAGGCATCATCAGTCAGGAATTCAATGTTATGCCGGCTGGTAAAGCGCAGGTAACCATTGCAATACGTATCGGCCAGATCGCATACATCCCTGATAAAATCAATACTGACCAGGCGTGGAGAACCCGCCCGGATACTGTAGAGCACATCGCCTGATTTGGCTACATGTCTCAGTACCCCCGGTTTTACATAATCATGATATTTCCATTGCCCATAGTTTTTTGTGATCACCGGCGGCAGATTTTTTCTATAATCGGGAGGCCCAATGTCTAATTTAGCCATCTAAAATCACCTCATTCAAATTTAATTTAACCAGGAGCTTTGTGAACGCTTATTTATGTGCTTCGAAATCTTCCGGCTGCCAGAATACATAAGGATTGGCCCGGGGCCGGAAAACCATCTGCGGCACTGCCGGCAATCCAACTTCTTTCAAAAACCTGGTCATTCCTACCCGGTAGACCAATTCCCCAAGTCTTTCACGGGTCTTGCCGTTTTCATCCCACCAATCCCAGATGCGGCGGATTAGATCCTTGAATTCATCATAAGGCGGTTCCATTTTCATAAAAGGAACGATGACCCATGACATGAAAGCAGATTTGACGATGGTCGATTTGCCTCCCAGCAGGATTGTGGCCCCTTTCTCTTTACCAGGCTGAATCGCTTTGGGCATCATATTGATACAATGCATGCAGCGGGTACAATCTTCGGGAATAACAGTCAGTTCCTGCTTCTCTGCATCATATTCCAGGGCCCGGGGGGGACACTTGTCGCATACCACCCGCTGGATGTTCATACCACTCTCGGCATATTTCTTTACTTCTTCCTGGTCGATGCTGATCGTATCCCGCCAGGTCCCGATCACTGAGCAATCGGCGCGGGCGATGGCTGCTACACAATCATTGGCGCAGCCGGACATTTTTATCTTGAATTTATAAGGCCACATGGGGCGGTGCAATTCATCCTGAAATTCATTGGTGAGGTCATAACACATATCCAGGGTATCGTAACAGGCATATTCACAGCGTGCCGGTCCCACGCAGCAGCTGGGTGAACGCAGGTCAGAGCCCGATCCTCCCAGATCGTAGCCGGCATCACTCAGTTCATCAAAAGTCGGCTGCAGTTCTTCCGTTTTCATCCCCAGCAGGATAATATCCCCGGTAGAACCGTGGAAGTTGGTCAAGCCGCTGCCATGTTTCTCCCAGATGTCACATATTTCCCGCAGAGAATCGGTTTTATAAAACCAACCGCTGGGCTGATTGACCCGCATGGTATGAAACTCCTTAAGATTTGGATACTCCTCCGGTAAATCGGTATAGCGGCCAATAACACCTCCGCCGTAACCTCTCACTCCAACTATGCCGCCATGTTTCCAATGCCCGGTCTTGTCTTCGTAGGACCGTTCCATCAGCCCTAACAAATCGCCGGCCGCAGGGTTTTTCTCAGCTGCCCTCTTCATTTCCGTAACAAAACTGGGCCAGGGTCCTTTTTCCAATTCGTCTAACTGCGGCGTTTTTCTTTCGTCCGACATATTTACACCTCCTGTTGCTCGAATTATTTATATCTCCATGATCGTTATAGCACCATGTTCGCAAACAGTTACGCAAGCTTCGCAGCCCATGCATTCGGTGGCATCCCCGGTCACAAAGGTCTTTTGCTGTTCTTCATCAAAACTTAAGATCCGGGACGGACAGCTGTCTGCACACAAATTGCATCCTCCACATAGTTCTTCATCAATAGAAACCATAAACACTTTTCCTGCACCTCCTTGTTAACAACTTGTATTCCTCTCCTCAGGTCAAAAACTACTCGTTCAGAAACTCCAGATAAGGTTTATCAATACTGGTCAGTGCGTTGACCATCAGTTCCACCAGTCCTCCGTACTGCACGTTAAAGCGCTCCGTGGCCTGATAATGTTCTAAAATCCCCCGTATGGTCCCTTTGCAATTGGAACAGGGAGCGCAAACATACTTGGGTACCAAGCTCTCCGTGATGGTATCAGAAAACGCATTCAGGATCTGGTCAAATTTCATCCGGGCGCTCACCTTATTGCGGAACTGCGCAAAATTAGGACCATTTATGATCGCAAACCCGCTGCCGCCCCCGCAGCAATAGTTATCAGTACCATGGGGCGTCATTTCCCGGAACTGCGGGGCAATGACCTTCAAAATGTCCCGCTGGGGCTGTACGATCCCCATCTGTCTCACCATATTACAGGGGTCATGCAGGGTGACCGGGAAATTATTTTTCGCCGGATCAAATTGTAACCTTTTGCTTCTCACCAGATCCCACATAATAGGGATAAAGCTTTCCACCGGGATCTTTTCGCCTCCCCAGCTATAACGGTCTGCAG
>CAZNPR010000029.1:17482-21010 GCA_964574965.1 uncultured Syntrophomonas sp.
GCCTGGGTATCGTCATACCAGATCCCGTAGTTGACACTGTCATAGCCCATCACTTCACTGCTTAAGGTCCAATCCACCCCGGCTTCATTCAGCAAAATGGCAAAGGCTGCGGGGTTCTCCGGCCAGGCCACAAATTCCCCGGCATTATGGATCAGTAAAATATCTGCTCCTTCTTTATCGATGGGGATCTTGACCGGCCGGCCGATCCGGTCTTCGATATCTTCTTCCAGGAATTCCACCATATCCAGGAAAGCTGCTTTGCCAATGCCAGTAGAGGAACCGGTCTTAAGCTGCAGCATGGTTCCTTTTTCGTGCAGAGCAGTGGGCGCGATCCCCATTTCCTGGCTGAATATTTTCCGAATCTCTTTGGCAAACAGGGAGTTATCCAGGCCCAGGGGGCAGGTCTGTGCACAGCGCCGGCACAGATTGCAGCGGTATGACAATTCGCCCAGTCTGGCGATGGTTTCCCAGTTCACATCAATATCGGCGCCGGTAAATTTCTGATATAACCTGCTGCCTTTATCAAAATACTTTTTATAAATTTTCCTGAAAACGTCCGAGCGGAAAATGGGTCGGTACAATTCATTGTCACCGGATGCTTTATAGATGTGGCAGGCGTCAGAACAGGTGTTGCATTTCGCGCAATACTCAAAAGATAACTGCAGCGGCTGCAAGACCCCGCCGTTGGATGCAGAAAATGCTTTTTCCAGTCCTTTTAAGAACTTTTCTATCCATTCTTTTTCTTCTTGTTCATTGGCCGGACGCGGAAATGTGTCGATGGCTGCACATCCATCCAAAGACATGCAGTATTTCTCCCGCCATTCGGGCTTAACTGACTGCAGATCAGGTTCCATGCCCGGCTGGTCATAGGGAGAATGCAAAGGCATAATATGATCCAGTTGGATCAATTGTTCCTCCGGCCTGCCTAAATCTCTGGGTCTTAGATCTTTTCCCTGCATCATGATTTCTCCCATCGAATTAAGATTTACCTATCGGCAGCTTTCCCGCCATTTGAAATATGGCTTGAAAGCGAACTTTTGACCCTGCTCTCCATCAAACTGCCAGGGACATTGGGTTCGTTTTCCCACAGCACTTTATGAAAGGAAAAATATTTACCCACATAATGGCCCATCTTGCTTAATGGTATATATATGAACATAACGGCCAGTAAAAGCAGATGGATGGTCAATGCTGTATTGGCTGTCACATCAAGCAGCAACACCCCGGCAGTTAGCTGGCGGGATGCTGCAAAAGTCAGATCCGGGCTCCAGACAATGATACCGCTGAGCAGAACTGCCAGCAGCAGCAATAAATTAAAGTATTCCTGCGGGGTAGTATATTTCTTGAGGACCGGGTCAGCAACTCTGCGCAAAAGCAGCAAGGCTGCCCCGGCAGTGGTGATGATGAAACCAACTACCCCGGTGAAGATAGTCAAATAATAAAGCAGGCCCGTCCACAAAGAAGCATGGGCACTGACGGGGAAACCGGCCAGATCGGTTACCGCCCCGGCCAGCAGCAAAAGCGTCCAGGCGATCATGAAATAGATCCCCAGGTGAAAAGAGTAGGAGATCCACCACAGGGACCGCTGGTGTTGGAAGAGTTTTTTGATAAACAGCATTTCTTTGAGCATTTCTATCAGCTCAGATGTTTTGGAGGTCTGACGAGGCTTGCGCCACCATTCCGGTTCTTCCATGTAGGATCCTCCATATTGGTGCCGTCCTTTTTCTGCCGGCACCGGATATAATTCCATCCTTCCATGGAGCGGCATGCGTGCATAAAGATAAGCCTTATAGCCTGATAAAACAATAAACAATAATGCGGCTATGATCATTGCAAGCCCTAAAATCATCTATCTGCATCCCCTTACAATTCGTTAGTTTTTCTCCCGCTTTCATATTTATAATGTCAAAAAGTACTTTACCGTGTATAAATGTATACTTCTTTTTGATTAAGAATTTTTTCACGTTCTATTTATTCTATAAAAATCATAGCACCGAACGATTCATAAGTATAATTGCTTCATTTTATATTTGTGATAAGCAAGCGCTTATGATTTAAGATCCCAGTCAAATTTATACCATGATCAACACCATGACGTTTTCCCCACCCTGCAGGGATGGAAGGAAAAGGACTTGTCATCTTGATCGCTTAAGCGGTAGGATAATATGTACGAGGATTTGGTGAGAGGAGTTATCCAGTGATACTTGGTATAGACATAGACAATACCATTACCTATACAACAGAAACGATCATGAAATATGCGCAGGTTTTTGGCCGGGCCCATGGCTTGAATACAGTCAACGACCCGAATTATTATTACCTGGAAGAAGCTCTGGGTTGGGATCAAGAGACTGCTGATGCTTTTTTCGACCAGTACCTGCCTGATATTTATCACAATATCCAACCCAAGGAGAAAGCTGTTGAAGTGCTGCGGGAATTGAAAAAAGAGCATGAACTGATCCTGATCACTTCACGCAACAGCAGGTTTCATAATGTGGAGCAGGTGACTGCTGACTGGCTGTCAAGAAACGGTATCGTTTATGACAAGCTGATTTTGAATGCTACTGATAATATGCATTTCTTCAGCAAGCTGCAGGTCTGCATGGACCACAGTGTAGATGTCATGATCGAAGATCATCATGAATTGATCAAGGAGATCAGCCCGGTACTGCCAGTGATCGTTTTTGATTATGCTTACAACCGGCATTTGGCCAACGAAAATATTGTCCGGGTCAAAAGCTGGGGAGAGGTCAAAACCTGGATCGATGATTTTGCCCGTAAACGGGCTTAAGATCACTCCAACCCCTGGATGCAAGCAAGGGAAACAGCAGTACACTACTGTTTCCCTTTTTTGATTTCATTTCCCCTAAAGCTATATCCTGATCATCAACTCCTCCAGTCAGATCTTTTTTCTCCGCTTCGCAATCATTTGCTGATTCATAATATTATTGTCGGAATTTTCTGGACAAATAAAAGTACAGGTGTGAAAATATAATTATAGGAGAGAAACTATTCTCCCTGTTTTTGCCCCACAAGTGTTAACTGCGTACTTCGCAGTTCTGAAAGGAGGTTTTTGCATGATCGTAACAACTACTCACAAGGTTGAAAACCATTCAATCATTGAATATCTTGGTCTGGTAGCAGGAGAATGCATCATGGAAGAGCAGGCAGCCAAGCAGGTACTTTCAGGTATAGCTATAGAAGCAGACGATTCCTATGAAGCCTATAAAATCAAAATGACTAAATGCCGCCTGGCAATCGTTGAACAGATGAAAGCAAAAGCTGAAAAAATGGGAGCAGGTGCAATCGTAGCCATTAATTTCAATTATGTAGTACTGCATGATATGCTAATGATAGCCGCTATAGGTACAGCGGTATCGTTATCCGAATCTGTACTCAGCATGTAAAATAAAAACTCTGCCGTGAACTGCTGAATTTATTAATTCAGCAGTTTTTTTTACCCTAAACCCTGCAATGGGAAACCATAAAACAGAGCAGGCATGCAGTCAACAGCGGGATCATAAAGGC
>CAZNPR010000030.1:0-9818 GCA_964574965.1 uncultured Syntrophomonas sp.
AGCCAGGTCCATAACAAAAAAGCCAAGGCCTGGATCCCGTAAAAGGATCCAGGCCGTTATTATTTTTAATTTTTCCTGCTCTAAATGGATTAAGGTTTAAGTTGTTTCTTCCGGTATTTCCGCTGTCATTTCCGCCATCAGTTCATCCATGGTTTTATACTCGTCTATAACCGGTATCGGAAAAGCGATCCCGTAATCATATATTTGATATTCCGCTTTTTGATCCGCTTTTACCTGCAAGGCCTGGGCTGGAGTTCCAGCAGTTTCGTCAGCAGGAACAGTCATGCTTAGGGAAATCACGCTATCCAGTTCCATATTGGACGGCAGCAGAGTATCCTTGTCATAAATAATGTCATAAGCCATATCGGCTTTGAAGTTGTTGAAGAGTTCTTTCATCATTGCTTCAAATTCGGCATTGTCTTCTTCACTAATATCGACTCCACTAATATCCATGTTTAATAGTCCGGTCTGCCCCATTATCTCATTTAAGTATTTGGTAAAGACTTCCGGCCCCATAACGATATGAATGACCCCATAGGTTTTTCCGTCAATGACCTGGTCCTCTTTTTCGCTGATCACGGCTCCGAATTCTTTCATCAGCTTAATAGAACTCATGGGATCCTGACTTCCGTATTGTTCCATTAGCTTGTTGAAGTCTATCCCTTCCGTATCCAGCTTGACCCAGCCTTCATAACCAGGCATGGTCATGAAACAACCGTCTTCATTAAAGACCATCTGGGTTTTCATCAAATCAGCCGGGATCTCTTCTTCTGTTCCAGCAAGGGAATCGATATTCATGGTCATATCCATGACAAGGATCAATGGTTTCTGGCTCATGGATGCATTAACAGTACTGGACATGCTCATCTTCATAGCTTCCTTGTCCATAGTCATATCCATATCCATTTTCGTTGCAGCTTTCATCTTGTAGGTGTTGCTTTTGATCATGGCTTCGGATATCTGGCCAAAGGTTTTCTCGGCTGCAGTCTGTACCGCTGGCTTAACGATTATCTCATAAGTGGCCGGATTCCATTCCACCTGGGTCCCGAAACTTTCCATTACATACCTTAATGGCACCATGTACATGTCATTATTCATTGCCGGGGCTTGCAGCATAACTTCCTGCTTCTGATTAAAGCTGGCTTCCTTGCTGTTAAGTGTCAGCATCATAACGGCGCTATCTCTTACGATCTTGATCTGCTCATTTTCCACGGTGGTCTGCGCCCCAATGATACTGCCGGCAAAATCCAGGGGGACTATGGTGGTGCCGTCTATCACACTAAATTCTCCGTCATATGCCTTATCATTGACCTTGAGGCTGAACGCTGGCGTCGCTGCTGCCGGTGCCGCCAACATGGCCAGCAGGAGCAGGGACAGGACGATGATTAATGGTTTACGCAAAACAATTCCCTCCTTAACCTTACAAAACCTTGCGCCCGTAAAATCTGCGCCTCCTTTTCCGTATTACTCACTTTTATTTATACGCGCTATGTTCTGGAAACTTTCGCCCAGGTATCCCGTAAAGAAACGATGCGGTTGAAAACCATTTTCTCAGGCCTGGAAAGCTGCAGATCCTGGCAAAAGTACCCTTGCCTGAGGAACTGGTATTTATTTTCGGCCGGTAACTCTTTAAGCGCTGGTTCCGCTTTGCATCCCGTCAATATTTCGATTGAGTCGGGGTTCAGTACACTTTTATAATTTTCTTCTTCATCCGGATTTTCACTGGAAAATAAATTTTCGTATAATCTTACTTCAACATCTACCGCATGGGATGCCGATACCCAGTGAGAGGTTCCTTTGATCTTTCTGCCGCTGGTCAGACCCCCGCTTTTGGAGTCCGGGTCATAACTGCAGATCAACTCGGTGACTTCTCCGGTGGCTTCGTCTTTGATCACCCGATCACATTTAATGATATAAGCGCTTTTCAACCTTATTTCCCCGCCCGGTGTCAGGCGGAAATATTTCTTGGGGGGATCTTCCATAAAGTCTTCCTGTTCGATAAAGAGCTCCCGGGAAAACGGGATCTTTCTGGTCCCCATGTTTTCATTTTCCGGATTGTTGTCTGTTTCCAGCCACTGAACCTGGCCTTCCGGGTAGTTTTCCAGGGTTATCTTAAGGGGCTTTAAGACGGTCATCACCCTGATGGCATTGGCATTCAGTTCTTCCCGTATACAATGCTCCAAAAGGGCAATATCCACGGTACTGTTCCGTTTGGCTACCCCGATCCGTTCACAGAAGTCCCGGATGGAAGAGGCGGTATAACCTCGGCGCCGCAGTCCGCTGATAGTTGGCATACGCGGGTCATCCCAGGCGTCAACGTAGCCGCTTTCTACTAACTCCCGCAGTTTTCTTTTGCTCATGACTGTATAAGTAAGATTTAACCTGGCAAATTCGATCTGCTGAGGACGGCTCTCCGCTTCCCCGGAATAATCAACATTCTCGATGCACCAGTCATACAGGGGCCGGTGGTCGGCAAACTCCAGGGTGCATACGGAGTGGGTAATGTTCTCTAAAGCATCCGATAAAGGATGGGCATAATCGTACATGGGATAGATGCACCACTCATCGCCGGTCCGGTGATGGGTGGCCCGCAGGATCCTGTACAGAACCGGGTCGCGCATATTCAAATTGGGTGAAGCCATATCGATTTTCGCTCTTAATACACAGAAGCCGTCTTCAAATTCTCCGGCCCGCATACGGGCAAACAAGTCGAGGTTTTCTGCCACCGAACGATTACGGTAGGGGCTCTCCTTTCCCGGTTCAGTAAGGGTTCCGCGATATTCACGGATCTGATCGGCAGTCAGTTCGCACACATATGCTTTGCCAGCTTGGATGAGTCCCACTGCATACTGGTAAAGCTGTTCAAAATAATCAGAAGCATAAAAAAGGCGGTCATCCCAGGTAAAACCCAGCCACTTCACATCATTCATGATGGAATCCACATATTCCACATCTTCTTTGCTGGGATTGGTATCATCGAAGCGCAAATTGCATAAACCTTTATTAGCCAGGGCCAGTCCAAAATTCAGGCAAATCGATTTGGCATGGCCGATATGCAGATAACCGTTGGGCTCCGGCGGGAATCGGGTATGGACCTTGCCGTCATTTTTATTGGCCTCCAGGTCCTGGGTAATGATGTTCTGAACAAAATTTACCGGTAATACTGAGTCATCGCTAGCCATCTTCTTAACTCCTTTTTAAGCTTGATCAGCAGAAATCTGCCAGAATATTTGTCTCCGGGGATCTAAGCCCCGCCAATAAAAATAAATATCGTTTACTATTATAGCTCATTACAAGCCCGCTTCATAAATTTTTGCTTTTTCTCCACAAAATATTTTTTTCGCCCGCTTGACAAGAACGTCTGTTCGTTTTATGATAATTACAGAACATTTGTTCCCGCATAAAATAAAGGAGGCAACGATTATGTTTAGAGGCTTAAGCAAAAAAGATCTGGTCAATTCTTTTCTTGGTGCCGGCTGTATGGCTGCCGTGGTTTACGCTTATTCCGTCCTGCTCGTGATCGTGTTGAAATAAAATATTTAAAAAGGCCGCTCACTTTTCTCGAAGGAGCGGCCTTGTTTATCGATCTCTATAATCCTTCTTCAAATTTCTCCTGCGGCGCAGACCCGGTTTCCCCAGCCTTGATGAAAGAAGTGATCTCCGGCAGGATCTGCCGTAATTCCATAGGCAGGGGGAACAGGATGGTTGTATTTTGGGAATTTGTCATTTCCGATAAGGAGCGGAACATTCTTAATGTCAGTCCGCCCTGTACGGAGGTCAAAATTTCCGATGCTTCAGAAAGTCTTACCGCTGCCTGTTTTTCACCTTCCGCCTGGATAACTGCCGCGCGTCGATTTCTTTCCGCTTCTGCCTGCCGGGCGATGGCTCTTTGCATTTCATTGGGCAGCACGACGTCCTTGATTTCTACTGCCGTGACTTTTATGCCCCAGCTGTCTGTGGCTTCATCGACGATATGCTGGATAGTCTGATTCAGCTTGTCACGATTGGAAAGCAGTTCATCCAGGTCGGCGGTGCCGACTACGCTTCTTAAAGTCGTCTGGGCCAATTGGTTGGTGGCTTCGTGATATTGTTCCACATTGACCACGGCCTTGTCGGCATCGACCACCCGGTAATAGAGTACGGCATTCACTTTACAGGTTACATTATCGCGGGTGATCACTTCCTGGGTAGGTACGTCAAAAACAATGATCCGCAGAGAGATCCTGACGATCCGGTCAATAACAGGAATGATGAAGATCAGTCCCGGCCCCCGCACATTGACTAAACGTCCCAATCTGAACAGGACTGCCCTTTCGTATTCGGGTATGACTTTAATGGCCATACTCAGGATGACTACTGCCAGGATAATGACTACCAGCCAATCAAAAAACATTGCCAAAACGTTCATTCCATCGCCTCCTTATAATTTCATGCCAGTTTTTATTAATGGTTATCTGCCGGATCAGCCGCAAAACTTTTATCTTTCTCCACCAATAGCTGGATATTATCACGTTTGACTACTTTGATCCTTGCCCCTGCCGGGATGGTTTCCCCGTTCATACTTGAAGCCCGCCAGATCTCGCCGCGGATCTTCACCATACCTGACGGATCGAGGGGTTCGATGGCGATCCCTTCATCGGCAGCAAACTCCCCGGGTCCCTGCATGGGTTTGATTTTTCGTAAGTTGAATATGCCCCTTAAAACAATGAAAAGGAACCCGGCCCCCACGATCCCGACTCCGATGGCCATACCCCGGAAAGAGGCAAACCAGTCTCCCGGCATCAGTGGTTCCACCGGTAAAAAGGCGATGCCCAGAATCATGCTGACAATCCCTCCTATCCCTAAAACCCCATAGGTAGGAGTAAAAAGCTCCGTGATCAGCAAAACGATCCCCAGTACGATCAATAGTCCGGCGGTCAGATTTACTTCAAACAGGCCCAAACCAAACAGCCCCAGAATGAGACATATAGAGCCTAAGACTTCCGGCAGCATAAAACCAGGAGAACTGAAAGCGATGATCAGACCGTAAATCCCCAGCATTAAAAATATGACTGCCAGAGTAGGGTTACTGATGATATGGGTCAATTGTTCTTCGGGATTCATTCCCAAATGTACGAGTTCAGCATTTGCAGTATTCAGGTTGGTTTTTCCCGCTGCGGTGATCACTTCGCGGCCATCAATGGAATTCAGCAGTTCTTGTAAGTCTTTGGCATTTACATCGATGATCCCCTGTTGCAGGGCGGCCTGATTTCCCAGACTGAGGTTTTCCAAGACAAATTTTTCAGCGATATCGCCGGGGCGTCCATTTTCCTGGGCAATGCTGCGCATATGTTCGGCCAGGAATTTGATGGTCTTCTGGTCAGCTGCTTCCATGCCGCCGCCATCAGCACTCATGGTGACCGGCATGGCTGCACCGCAGGTGGTGCCTGGCGACATCGCTGCCAGGTGTCCTCCCATCAAAATAAAAGTCCCGGCCGAAGCAGCGATGGCTCCCTTGGGTGTCACGTAAGTGATCACCGGCACTTTGGCAGCAGAAATGGCCTGGATGATGTCTAAAGTAGCATCAACCAGTCCGCCGGGAGTATTGATCAATATCACCAGTGCGTCAGCGTTCTGCCTCTGGCTATAATCGATGGCCCGTTTGATATTCTTGGCGGTTCCGGCGGTGACCGTATCTTCTACTTTCACGGTATAAATAAATGGCTTATCAACCTGGCTTTTCACCGAAACCGGCCACATGACAAAAGCAGCCATAATAAACATCAGGCTTATTATAACGGTCACTTTCCGCGCCACATTTACACCCCCCGGAATAAAATTCCTTTATCTTTATTGTGCTTTATTTTGCTCTGCTGGTAAAGAGCCATATGTTTAATATTCTCTAAATACCTACTGCTTATGCCTTTACTAAATTGTTAAAACCCGATTACTGCCAGCTTAGCATTCCCTTAAACATGGACAAAAAAGTACACCGCCGGATCTGGGATCATTATGCCCATGATAGGGGTGTACTCTTTGCGGTTCTTTTCTTGTGTCTTGATCCGAGTTTTGGCTGCAGTATTTACATCATCTTTTTCGCCCTTTGATAGATAAGGGTTGGCAGTATGCCAAGTATCAGTGCGATCGCTGCCCATGCCCAGTATTGAGGAGGAAGGGGCAGTGCAAAGATCCCGATGATCACCACCAGGGCGAATCCCAACTGTCCGATACCCATAATACGCAGGACAGTTTTTAGCTGGGAGAGATCTTTTTTAGCCACATCAGCTGCAAATCCCAGTGCAACGTAGAAGGGCGCTGCGGCCATCAAGGCAAATTTCCCCATTTCCGCCTGGCACCACAGGAGTGCGAAAAGGAAAGCGATTCCTACCAGTATCTGACTCCACTTTAAAAAACTTAAGATTTTTTGCACCAGGTTGATCGCGGCCATAATTTTCGCCATTGCGGCCGGATTCGGCTGCGGAGCAGTGTTTTCAGTGTTTATCGGTGTGTCACTCATAAACAAACCCCCCTGATTATTTTTTCCTGTAACTTATTTACAGGATATGCATATAAATACCATGTTAGCATCATAGTTAGTTATGGGTCAATAATTTGTCAGAATTTTCTTTTTTCTTTTTCCCAGACGTTCTAAAAAGCAGGCCCCATGTTATCTTCCGGACATGACCAGTTCCCGGTTTTTTCCAAGCTGTCATCTTACTATAAAATCCTGCTTTTTTTGTGATACTATAGTTTTGGAACAAAAATTCAATGTATATAAATTTCAAAGGAGAAGTTTATCTATAATGGATCATTTGATTTACCCGATTTATAATGGTTCTTTTACAGTAGGAATGGGCAGCGGAGGATTTTTCCCCGATGTTAAAAATATTCCCAGTTATGCATTTCTCATCGTCAATGAAAATACCGGACGGCTGGTATTGATCGATACCGGCTTCCATCCGGGTTTTATACCGGGAGTGGCTTCGACCTCGGTTCATTTTGAAGATCTTCATTTCAGCGAGGTTCTGGAGCGCTGGGGTTATCGGACGGAGGAAATTGAAACGGTCATCATGACTCATATGCATTGGGACCATACCGGTGCCATTGCCAAATTTCCCCGCGCCCGCTTCTATATACAAGGGGAAGAACTGCGGGCTCTGGTCCGTTTGCCGGTCAACGAAGAATGCTCTTTTTGTCCCTCCCACTGGCTGCCTTACCTGCAGCAGTTTGAGCTATTGGAAGGCACCACTGAGATCGAACCGGGCTTAAAGGTCATTTTCAATAGCGGCCATACGGCCGGACACCAGGCCATCGAAGTGCAGACTGCGGAAGGCAAAATCATTCTGGGCGGCGATGCCCCTTTTAACTATACCAGTATGTGGGAGAAGATCCCCGACCATTTCTGGCATTTATTCCGGACCGGACCCGGCAGCCGTTTTTATTGGGAGGACAATGTGCGCAAAGAACTCAGCCGTTTTTTATCTGCCAGCCATTCATTAAGCAGAGAAAAGCCTGACCGCATACGCCTCAATGAAATACGCAGCCTGGGTGTAAAGTTTTTCACTTCTCATGACCCGGCTTTGTCCTGCTTCGCAGATGGTAAGCCTATCTCTTTAACATCAGCTCCCGGCGTTGCAGGCAGATAACTGGAATCCAGCCGGGTACGATAACGCTGTAATATTTTTACCACCGGCTGAGCGAAAAACAGGCATAATAAAAAATTGGCAGCAGCATGGATACTGTCAAAAGCAAAGCTTACGGCACAACTGGCCAGGTAGGCCTTGATCGTGACAGGAGAGACAAAAACCGTTACAAAACCGATATTCTGAATCCAGCCGAACAGGTAGCCCCAAAAGCCGGCCCATAAAGCTAACATCAGGGGGAGCCGGCTGCTGTTTAAACGGGTCAGGCCGGCAGCACTCATGCCCATCAATCCCCAGCCCAACATCTGCCATGGCGTCCAGGGGCCCTGCCCCAGGAAAAAATTCGAAACCAAGGCAGCCATTGCCCCGGTCATAAAGCCTGCCTGGGGTCCAAAAACCAGGCCGGAGACGATAACCAGAAAGCTGGTAGGCTGTACACCGGGCAGCGCAGCAAAAGGGACCCTTCCCAAAGCGGCAGCAGCAGCTAAAGTGGCCATCAGTGACAACAGTTTGACGGAAGATAGTGACCGGCGGGCCCATATGATCATAAATAGCAAAGCAAGGATAGTGATCACGGTTGAGGCAGCCCCGGCAGTGATTTTTTGGTATGCCAAAGCTGCCAGGCACAGGATCAATCCGCCGGCCATGCATACCAGAATGACAGCTCTGCTCATTTTCTCGTTCATAAAGCCTCCCGCCTTTCCCCATTCCTAAATTCATCATTTATGACACAGCCGTGCTGCATCAATATGACCCGGTCGGCGAAAGTATTAACGAAATCCGTGTCATGTGAAGCCAATACGATGGCTTTCCCCTGCCTGGCCAGTTTGCTTAAAATATCCCCTAAAACCCGCTTTTGAATGATGTCCAGTCCCCTGGTCGGTTCATCCAGCAAAATCAACTGCGGGGCACCGGCTATTAAGCTGGCGATGGCTACGCGCTGTTTTTCTCCGATGCTGAGACTGCGTGGGTCTTCGTCCAGATACTCTATTACATGTAGTTTTTCCAACCAATCCCGTGCGGATAAGTGATTTCCCCCGCCCGGTCTTAGTCCCAGTTCAACTTCAGCCAGCGCAGTATCAGTGATAAAATAATGATCCAGGTTTTGCGGCAGATAGGCAGTTTCCCGGCCGATAATCTCCGGCCGCAATTGTTTCCCTTGCCGTCCCAGTACTTCAACTTCTCCTGCACCGGGCTTAAGCAGTCCCAGGAGCATTTTTATCAGGGTGGTCTTGCCAGCCCCGTTATCACCGGTCAAAGCAGTCATCTGCCCCGGGTACAGACGCAACGTTATATTTTTTAAAATTTTGGTTTGCTCGTATTTATAATTCAGTTCGTAAACAGCAGCTACGTGATCCGGTCTTGTATGAGCGGCGGTTGGTTCACCGCCAGCCTCCCCCCCATTCTGATCCGGTCCTGAATATGCGTTCTCTCCGTTGTTTCTTTTACGGTCACAGGTCAAAGGGTAATCATGCCGTAACGCCCAGCTATATTGTTCTTCCGGAGTTCCGGTAAAGATCACTTCCCCCGCTTCCATCACTGCCACTTTGTCTGCCAGATCCAATAACAAGCTCAGCTTTTGTTCGGCAATAACAATGGTGATCCCCCGCTCTTGATTCAGCTTCTTTAATAAACGAAACAATTCCCGGGCAGAATGATCATCCAACTGGCCTGCCGGTTCATCCAGCACCAGCAGTTCCGGCTGCATGGCCACAATTCCGGCCAGGGCGGTTTTTTGCCTTTCCCCTCCCGATAAATGGTGGACCGATCGGCAGGAAAGTTCACGTAAGCCGAAGTATTCCAGTACCTCGCTGATCCGGAGGCTCATTTCACTGTTGCTTATGCCCAAATTCTCCAGGCCGAAAGCAATGTCGCGCCTTACCTCATTAAAAATCAGGCTGTGTTCTGCTTCCTGGGATAAGACACCCATGGACCGGTACAGTTCTTTATGGCTCCAATCCCTTAATGACCGCTGCTGGAAAAAAATATCTCCCGCCAGATTGCCCCCATAGAAATCAGGGATCAGCCGGCTTACCCCCCGCAGCAAGGTGGATTTGCCACAACCGGAAAATCCCATTATGCCTAAGATCTCCCCTTTTTTGATCTGCAGACCGATATGGTTTAAAGCCGGGCGGTTTTGGCCGGGATAATAATAGGTCAGATCCTGTATATCGATGATGTTCACCATTTAAAATA
>CAZNPR010000030.1:9918-20244 GCA_964574965.1 uncultured Syntrophomonas sp.
CCGGGATAATAATAGGTCAGATCCTGTATATCGATGATGTTCACCATTTAAAATAACCTCCCGGCAGCGGGCAGATAAAAAGCAGCAAGAGTAAAGGGGTGATACCTGTCATCTCCCATGATATCTCAATGAGGATCAAAAGCAGGAGTGCTGCCGCAGCTGTAGTGATGATCGTGTCTCCACCCCGCCAGTGTTCCGGCACGAAATAGGTTCGTTTGCCGCTGCCGTAAGCACGCACCTGCATGGCCTCTGCAGTTTGCAGGGAGGATTCCAGCGACACCCTTAACAAATTGGTCAAAAAAGGCCCTGTTCGCCTCACTTTATCCGCCAGTGAAACGGTTTTATGGCCGTGGAGCCTGAGGCTTTGTACTTCGGCAATGGAACGGGCATGTCTGCCTAACTGCGGCACCATTCGGGCTGCCAGCACCGCCATTAAAACCGTCGGTCCTGAAAAATTACCAAAAACGCTGATCAACTTGTCCACGGTGATCACTTGATTAAAAATTGTAAAAACCGCCATGATCAGCACCAGTTTCGTCCCCATGGCCAGACTGTTTATAAGGGGCTCCCGGTAAATCGTCCAGGTATTTCCCCAGGGCAGATCCAAGACGTACAAGATTGCCCTCCCGTAATCTGCCAGCAGCAAATTCAATCCCATGATGAGCAGGGTCAATGGCAGGATCACCGCCAGCATTTTAGTCAGGGAACGGCCATGATCTTCGGCGAAATTGATCATGGACACAAGCAGCAGCATCAAGGCCAGCAATTTTATATCATTGATGAACAAGGCTAAGATGAACCACACGGTCAAATAGCACACCACACTGCGGGGATGGAAATTTTTTAACATCTCTTTCTCCTCGGTCAAATTCTGCTGCTTTAGCTGCTTGTCGCAAATAACCAGCTTAAGCGCAGCATTTTCTCCAATAAAAAAACCTCCCGAAGAGGCCATAAAAATATGCAGCCCCCTTACCCGCTCACCCCGGGCCCGGGCATGACATCCGGCAGGTCTCCTGGCTAACATTCATCTGATCCCTCCTCCTTCCCGGCTTTAGCCAGTGGCTTGGGAGGGCCATCCTGTTTTACAGTAGGGGAAGCTGCAGTGGTTCACACTTTCCCTTTTAAATTGCTTATGCAATACCGGACGCCTTATTTATTTTTCCTATCATACTAAATTATTTGCATAATTGCCATCTCACTTATAAATACCCGTCCCAATTACAATAAAAAAGAGGGAGATAACCTCCCTCCCAGACCGTCAACTTTCTTCTTTTCTTTTCTTTAATTGCAGGGCTTCTCTTAATCCCTTTTCCTTTATAACCTTTAGCTTCAGTCCGGTGTCTGAAAGTTTAAAGAAACAGGTTCCGTATTTTTTGAGCAGCTTCTGGTCTATTTCAAAACCTAGTCCGGGCTTGGTAAAAGGCTGCAGCATAGCATTCTTGTCAGGCATTATAGGTTCAATAATACCTTCCCTGAATTCCGGAATCCATGACGGAGGTTCAAAAGGAAACTCCAGTGGTTTGTTGTTTTGGCTGTCAGCCAAAACTAAATTCCAGTTAACATAAAATCCTAAACCATTAGTCCAGGTATGCGGCGAATATTCCCGCTGATTCTCATGACATGCCTTAATAACCTGCATAACCTGAGCTATTCCTCCGGCAAAAGTTGCATCAGGCTGATAAATGTGGAAGCAATCCTTTTCAAACATGATCTTGATCTCGTCCCAGCCATAATTGAGCTCAGCGCCGCTGATTTTTACCTTCGATACTTTTTTCAAAGCGGCATTGCCGTCATAATCCCTGGAATCAAGCGGTTCTTCCAGCCACTCTATGTTATTATCTGCACATGCCTGAGCAAATTCACTGGCACGCTTCAAGTCCCAGGCCGGAACCTTATCTACTATTGATACTAACCAACCCTGATTGGCATCAACTCCCAAAATCATCTTATCGCCAATACCGCGGGCAATTTTTTCTATGTTTAAGATGTCATCTTTTAATTCTTTATGCTTGATCCTTAGTTTGGCGGTTTTGAAACCTGCCTCTTTGGCGGCCAGCAACTCTTCTATTCTTTTTTCCGGTTCATGCATCTCACCAGTTGAGCAGTATGTTTCTATAGGCCTTGCAGTGCCACCAAGGAGTTCATAAACCGGTTTTCCCTCTTTCTTGCCTATAATATCCCAGCAGGCAGGTTCAATCCAAAAGTTCCTCCATCCCAGGTACCCCGCCTGTTTTAGCAGGCTTTGCACTCTGTCGATGTCAGTTGGATCTGAACCCATTAAGTAACCTCCCAATAAATCACCTAATCCCTGTCGTTCAGTTCCCATAGCTATTCCAGCAGAATAACCATCAATCCCCTCATCAGTTATCAGCTTGATCAAGGTAAAGCGGTTATGCGTCTGAGGATAGCCGGGAATCCAGGTAGGCCAGAAGGTTTTCTTTAAAGGAACGGACACATGGTATAACTCTATGCCAACAATCTGCATTCTTTTCCCCCCCTTGTTCAGAATTGTCACTCTTTTTAAATTACACAGCAATATTTTCCATTTTAATAGAAGGAAAGAGTTATATATCTCTTTCCTTCTTTATATTTATATTTACTATTAATAAAGATAGTGATTTTTAGTAATGTTGTCACAGATCTACATCTCGAGCAGTGTATCAATGCCTATTATTTCTTCGATCCAGGCGTCAGTAAAGATTTGATCCGTGATCATGCTTTGCATGCCCCAGCCAATATCAAAGGCCACTTTTCCGTAGGTTGCTGCGATATAGGGTGCCAGGATCAGGGCATTGACTCCTGCGGAAAGAAAACACAGATCAAATTGGTACTTCCCGATCTCCGCTTTCACCCGGGGGATATCTTCGTATTCCAGAATATTGATGGCGCCGGTGATATTAAATTTTAATTGCTTTTGCCATTTTTGCTCCAGGGCCTGCCTGGCTTCCGCTGCCAGGGAACCGATCAAAAGGATATCCTTTTCCTTTAGTATCCGCGCCATTTTCTCCGGCTGGGAAAACATAAAAACCCGGCGGAGATTGGCTTCGAATACATATTGCGGTCTGATATCATAGGCAGTAAAAACCTGCTCGGTCAACCCTTTGGCCGGCTCAACGATGGTATTATACCCGATGATATCTGCTTGCCGGGCGGCTGATACCGCATCATTTCTGGCTTTCAGGTTGGGAAAACGGATCCCCCGGTGAAAAAAGCCGCTTTGGTGGCCTAAATTAGCATTGTAGGCTTCCCGGTGATTCATAAATTCTTCTTCTGTAAAAATAGTGTACTGAGCCATCACAAAAGCTTCGGTCGCCCCTACTGATACAACGGAAAGCGATTCTGTTTTATCAAGGGCATGAAGGATCTTATCCATCAGCTCCGAGCTGGACAAAACATTTAGCTGGCTGAGCATTTCAGCTGGAGCAGAAGCCTGCAGATCCTTGCCTTTTTTAGTGTTATACCTGATGCGGACATGACCTGGGAGCACTTCTTCCCCGAAGGCGAAATCTCCCAGCGTTTCTGTTGTCGGTGAGTATTTATGAAAAACCTGCCCGGGTCCATTGGCATAAATTTTTACACCTTTGTTTATACGCATTAAAATTCACTTCCCTGAAAGAATTCAATAAAAAATGGGAGGAAACCATATTGCAGATGAATGCATATTAATATTTAGAACCTTTTTTAGCTTATTCAACTACATCAAAAAAGTTGTCAGGCTCAATTTTGCTCGATGTGAAGGAGTGAAGGCTTTGTCAAATTACTATATTCATAAAGAGGATCTGGCTGAATTGCCTGAGATTATAAGAAGGATCCGTTATTGTTTACGAAATCAAATGGGCTATTCGCTGGTGAGGATCGGCGATGCAGAAAATCAGGTCCTGGCCCAGGGAACGATCTATTCGGAAGAGCATATTGAAAAGATCTGGTGGGCAGACCGTCCTGACTGGACTGGCATCACCCTGCCTGATTATGCCGCCCGGGACCGGTTGATCGCCAGTATCAAGCAGGCCGATATAGTAGGTGTGCTGCACCAAAATGATGAATACGAATGGCGTCCGCTTACCGAAGCCGTCTTTTCGCTATATGATATCAAACCCCCTGACATATGTTATGCATTTATCAATATGTATCTGCCCGCGAACCTGAAATTCAAAAAATTATTGCAGGAATACCGGGTGCTGTTGATCGGAAATATGGCCGGTGCTTTCGCTGATTATCTACAGAGAAAACAGGGAGTAAAAGCGGCCGGGATCATAAAGATCGGTCACTTCCGGGAAATTCCCGCTGTAATAAGGGATGCAGCGGAAATAGATTATGACATCGCCCTGCTCTCAGCAGGATCCAACGCGGTGATCCTGGCCCCGCAGATCGCTTCTCACCAAAAGGTTGCTCTGGACATCGGCCGTGCGATGAACCCATGCTTCTGGCCAGACAATATCACTTCTGCCGAATAGAATAACCTCTCTGCCCTTTATTGTGTTTGCTGCCTCGACTTGTCACGCCATGCGCCATATCCTATAATTTTAAAATATTTTACTGATAATGTGGTTGACCCTTTGCTGAAATGGGAGCACAGTAATTCCCTCGCAATCATGACACTAAGAACAAATCCGATGGGCCATAAAAACTGGAAAACATATTCATTCCCGTCGCCAAATATTTCTTGGCTTAGACGGGAATTGTATTTAAACCTGGAAGATTCTCTGCCAGCACCATAATTGACATATCCTATCGGGTTTATGTATTATATGCACATGATCATTATTATTATAAAGTGATTTTAAAGACTGCTATAAAACTACGAAATATTGAGGTGATTATTTTGCAGCTAAAAGAGCAGGATACGAATAACTGTTCCTGAAGATATCAGAGCCAAAGCTGCTATTGCTTTGGAGAAAATGATCGATTATGCTGCAATGGAATAAAGGGGCTATTCAGCGTGACCAAGCTTGATTTTCTGAAGATTGCTTTATGGAGGTAGATATAATGAAATTGTCCACGAAAGGCAGATATGGACTCAGAGCGATGATCGATATGGCGCAGCAGAATGATCGAAACCCTGTTGCTACTCATTTAATTGCAGAAAGGCAGGGGATTTCAGAACGTTATTTGGAACAGCTGATGGTGCCTTTGAAAAGGGCGGGTCTGGTCAAAAGCCTCCGTGGTTCGCAGGGAGGGTATCTGTTGGGCAAAAGCCCCCAGGAAATAACAGCGGGTGAGATCATCCGCGTTCTGGAAGGCCCCCTCGCTCCAGTTGAATGCGTCAACGAGATCAATCCTGAAACATGTGAACGCTCAGACTACTGTGTAACCCGGACTTTATGGACCGAAATCAGGGATGCGGTAGCCAGGGTATTGGATTCATATACCCTGGCTGATCTAGCCCGGGAATCACAACAAGCTTCCCTGACCAAAAAATTAAAATGACAACAAACATCCCAAAAGGAGGTCGCAATATTGAAAGCAATCTATATGGACCACAGTGCTACTACTCCAGTTGACCCCGAAGTACTTCAGGCAATGATGCCTTATTTCAATGAGATCTACGGTAACTCGTCCAGCGTTCACTCTCAGGGGCAAATGGCACAGCAGGCTCTGGAACAGGCTCGCGAGCAGGTAGCGTCGCTGATTGGAGCTTCCCCTGGAGAAGTTATTTTTACTGCCGGAGGAACTGAAGCAGATAACCAGGCGCTCCTGGGCTTCATGACCCATGACCGTCAAAAAAAAGGCAAGCATTTGATTACCTCAGCAATCGAGCATCATGCTGTTTTACATTCCTGCGAGTATCTCAGCAAACATGGCTTCGACCTTACCGTTCTGCCTGTAAATGCTGTTGGGCTGGTAGAACCTGATACCCTCAGGGCAGCACTGCAGCCTGATACTGCTTTGGTTTCGATCATGCATGCCAATAATGAGATCGGAACCATACAGGATATTATGACCCTGGCCGCCATCAGCCATGAAGCCGGAGCGGTTTTTCATACCGACGCGGTACAAAGCACGGGCAAGATCGCGTTCGATGTTAAGGAACTGGGTATCGATATGCTGTCTGCTTCTGCACATAAGTTATATGGGCCCAAAGGGATAGGCTGTCTTTATTTGAAAAAGGGGGTCACGGTCGGCAGTTACTTGCACGGGGGAGCACATGAGCGTAATTTACGGGCTGGTACCGTGAATGTACCCGGTGCGGTAGGATTTGGCAAAGCCGCTGAATTAGCGCAGGAGCGGATGCCCCAAAATACTATTTACTTAAAAGATTTGGCCCAGCGTTTAACGCAGGGCATTTTAGATACCATTCCTAATTCCCGTCTGACCGGGCACCCGGATGATCGCTTGCCAGGCAGTGTCAGCATGGTCTTCGATTATGTGGAAGGCGAATCTATCCTCTTGATGCTTGACAGTTATGGAATTATGGCCTCCAGCGGCTCAGCCTGTACATCAGGTTCCCTCGATCCTTCCCATGTTCTGCTGGCTATTGGTCTGCCGCATGAGACGGCCCACGGTTCCCTGCGTCTGACCATGGGCAAAGATAATACCCGGGAAGATGTTGACTATGTTCTGGAAAAACTTCCGCCTATAATTAATAATTTACGTGTTATGTCCCCCTTGGGGCATTAAAGGAGGTAGAAATATGTCATATTCAAAAAAAGTTATGGATCATTTCATGAATCCCCGCAATGTAGGAAAAATTGATCATGCAAGCGGTGTAGGCGAAGTGGGCAACCCGGTCTGCGGGGACATCATGCATATTGAAATAGAAGTAAAGGATGACATCATTAATGATATCAAATTTCAGACTTTTGGCTGTGCCGCTGCCATTGCCACCAGCAGCATGGTGACAGAAATGGTCAAGGGCAAAACACTGGAAGAAGCAGAAAAGATAACCAATCGGGCAGTAGCGGAAGCCCTGGACGGTCTGCCGCCGGTTAAAATGCATTGTTCCAATCTGGCCGCTGACGCACTGCATGAAGCGATCATCAATTATCGGCAAGGCCAGGGAGGCTTTGCTGAGGTGGCCAAAGGCTGCTGCCAGGAGCAGCCGGAATCCTGCTGTGTAAAAATAACGGAATAAAGAAAAGTGAGAGGGGTTGACCCCTCTCACTTTTTTACTATTATATAAACAGCTCCGGTTCACGCCTGTCGGTATAAGTAGTCTCCAATTGGGTCTTATGGAAAAGAAACCCGGGGTCATCAAAATACTTGGCGTTATTGGGACATTTTTTTACACAGGCACAGCATTTGATACAGATACCGGTAAGCAGTTTAACGTCCTCATAATCGATGGAGCCTAAAGGGCACACTTCCTCACAGGTTTTGCAGTCAGTACAGTCTTCGCTGGTTTTGGGCGTTACTTTGCGGAACGCTTTATTGTCTTCCCCATTTTCTGTCTGGGGCACATAGTACTTGTGATAGGGTCGATTGCCTTTGACGATCAAGTCACCATATTCCTGCCCGTTTATTAATTGGGCTGCGATCTGTTCAGCAAAATCCAGCGCTGTCTGCATGTCCTTTTGGTCAGGCCGACTGGCACCTAAGACGTGGGAGAATGCATGTTCACCTATAAAAGCCCCGGCAGCGATCACCGTAAAATTGTGGTCTGTCAGGATATCTTTCAATTCAATCAGCGCATCATCATAATTACGGTTGCCGTATAGCACGATTGCTACTGCCAGCGCCCCATTACCATCCAAAGTATTTAGATAGGGCAGGAGTACATTGGGGACTCTTCCAGCATACACCGGGATGCCTACCACCACCAGATCTTTGTTGGTTAATACCGCCGGCTCTTTCCTGCTTGCTGGCAAAGTAAAATCGATCGTTCTAAAACCTTCTTGCCCAGCCAGCTTTCCTGCTATGGCGGACACTATTTTTTCCGTCGTACCGGTCGGGCTGAAATACATGGCGTTCATACTATAATTCATAATTGCTTTATCCCTTTCCTGTGTATTATATCGATCAACCGATCAGAGACTATAGTCATTATACAACTTAAAGGCACTCCTCCTGTTAAACTAATTAATATTTATAAGATCCGCTCTTGCTTGTCAGCCGGAAATATTCACATTATAATTACAACATTGCCATTAAGTGATAAAACATGGAGGGAATATCATTGAAAAATGAAGGGTTTGGCATCAACAAAGATATTATATACGGAATACTGGTTTTAATGGCGCTCATTATCTGCCGCAATTTATTGGTTTCCCATTTTGGCAGTCCTGCCGGATTAAGCACAGAACAATACGTGCAGTATACGAACCGGCAGTTCCTGCTGATGGCTATACCAGCAGCAGTATTGACCTTTGTGACAACAGCGCTGCTCAGGACCAAAACTAAAGAAGCCGCTCTGCAAAACAGTATAACCTGGACCCTGATGGTTGCGGTATTTTATATCATTACCAGCATTGCCGATGATAGATTCGGTTTGCTTTTTACCAACCGCGGCATCTATGCTTTATTGCTATCGGTTTTTATCGGGCCGGTGTTATACGCCCAGGTGAGACGTCTGGAAGGCTCTTTTTTGGAGTAGAAAATCCCCTGTCTGAAATGGTTTTTCCACCTAAGTCTTGCAAAGAGTTTTTGCGCATCAGCCCGAGCTTAAAAGACCTTGTTCTTGTTGGGATCAAATCTTTTCAGGCTCAAGGAATTGGTCACCACTGATACTGAACTGAATGCCATGGCTGCCCCGGCAATGATTGGGTTCAGCATCCCCAATGCAGCAAAGGGGATCCCGATGATGTTATAGATAAATGCCCAGAAGAGATTCTGTTTGATCTTTCTTACAGTCTGGCGGGAAAGCCGTACTGCAGCGGGGATGGTCCTTAGATCCCCCCGCATCAATGTGATGTCTGCGGCTTCCATGGCAATATCCGTTCCGGTACCCAATGCCATACCTATATCAGCAACAGCCAATGCCGGAGCATCATTGATGCCATCTCCGGCCATGGCTACAGTTTTCCCTGCCCCTTGCAGCTTTTCGACCTCCCGCGCCTTGTTTTCCGGCAAAACTTCTGCCATAACGGTTTTAATACCTGCCTGGCGGGCAATCGCGTCGGCTGTCCGCTGGTTATCCCCGGTTATCATATAGACCTCGATCCCCATATTCTGCAGATCTTTCACTGCTTCCCGGGAATGCTCCTTGATGGTGTCTGCTACTGCCAGTACCGCTTCCAGCTTTTTATCTATTGCCAGCAGTATAGCGGTCTTGCCCTCATCTTCCAAAGCAGCTGTTATCTTTTCAGCGCTTTCGATCTCGATCCCATGTTCTCCCATCAGTTTTCTGGTTCCGGCAAATATCCCCTGTCCACCTATGATCGCGCTTATTCCCCGGCCGGGAATCGCATTAAAGCGCTCCGGGTCATCGAGGGGGCCAAATACCTGTTTACCCTTGTCATATATGGCTGTGCCCAGCGGATGTTCCGATCCTTTTTCCGCCCGGGCTGCAACTTTTAAGATGGAGTTTTCGTCCCAGTCACCCAGACTTATGATATCTGTAACCTCCGGCTGCCCTTTGGTAATGGTGCCGGTTTTATCTAAAACTACAGTATTAAGCCGTGAGGCCATCTCCAGGTATTCACCGCCCTTGATCAGGATCCCGTTTTCAGCTCCCAGTCCGGTCCCCACCATGATTGCAGTTGGTGTAGCCAACCCCAAAGCACAGGGGCAGGCAATAACCAGTACGGATACTGCACTGATCAAAGCTTTGTTGACCCCGGCACCGGTAAAATACCAAACCACAAAAGTCAGAACGGCTATCCCCAAAACGGCCGGCACGAAAACTCCGGCCACCTGATCGGCAATCTTTTGAATGGGTGCTTTGCTGCCCTGCGCATCCTCCACCATTTTAATGATTTGGGCCAGGGCGGTTTCTTTCCCGATCCTGGTCGCTTCCATTTTAAATACCCCGTATTTATTTATGGTGGCACCATAGACAAGATCTCCCGCCAGTTTGTCCACCGGCAGGCTCTCGCCGGTCAACATGGATTCGTCCAGGGCCGAAGTCCCTTCAATGATCCTGCCGTCAACCGGTACTTTTTCCCCCGGCCTCACCACTACGATATCCCCTAGTTCAACTTCTTCCACCGGAATATCTATCTCCTGCCCTGCTCTTACTACCCGGGCAGTTTTCGCCTGGAGCTCGGCCAGCTTTTTGATGGCGTCCGAAGTTCTGCCCTTGGCGATGGCCTCCAGATATTTGCCCAACAGGATAAGGGTTATGATAATGGCGGAGGCTTCAAAGTAAAGATCTTTCATGGCCCCTGGGGCAGCGGTCTGAAAGAGGATATTATAGAGGCTGAAAAAATACGCCGCGGAAGTACCCATGGC
>CAZNPR010000031.1:0-2234 GCA_964574965.1 uncultured Syntrophomonas sp.
GTATTTCGGGATTGAGAGGGCGTCCGTTCTTCAGTATGCTATAATTACAATCAATGAGGAGTGGAGGATAATCCTGCCGGCATGATCATGTGTGATCACATGAACCCTTGTCTGGCAAATATTTAGGAGGGATCGAATGGAGTTTAAGCTTAGCGATGAACAAAAACTGATCAAAACCAACATGAGAGAATTCACCAAAAAGTATGTTGACCCAATTGCTGTTGAGATAGATGAAAACAGCCGCTTCCCGTCAGAAGTCATCAAAAAACTTAGTGAAGGCGGATGGATGGGTATGCCTTTCCCGATTGAATTTGGCGGGTCTGGAACTGATTATCTGACCTATGCCATAGCCGTTGAGGAACTTTCCCGTTCCTGTGCTGCCACTGGATTCACCATGTCCGTTCATACCGGTTTGGCCTGCGGACCGATCGCCCTGTTCGGTAATGAAGCGCAGAAGAAGAAATATTTGACTCCAATGGCTAAAGGGGAACATTTGGGAGCGTTTGCCCTGACCGAACCAGGTGCCGGAACAGATGTAGGTTCTGCCGTTACAAGAGCTGTCCGGGATGGGGATGAATATATCCTGAACGGTTCCAAAACATTTACTTCCAATGGCCCGGTCGCTGATACTTTTGTTACTTTTGCCTGGACAGATCCGGAAGATCGGAGAAAGGGCATGAGCGCTTTTATCGTCGAAAAGGGGACCCCGGGATTATCTATAGGCGCTCATATTATGAAGATGGGGATCCGTGCTTCCCAGACTTCGGAAATATATTTTAAAGACTGCCGCATCCCCGCAGCTAACTTGATCGGCAATCTGGGTGATGGAATGAAGATTGCCATGTCATGTCTGGATCATGGTCGTATTGGCATAGCTGCGCAGGCAACAGGTATTGCCCAAGCCGCGTTGGATGAATCCCTGGAATATTCCAAACAAAGGATCCAATTCGGCAAGCCTATATCAAAGAATCAGGCGATCCAATGGATGCTGGCAGATATGCAGACGGATATCACCGCCGGCCGGTTTTTATATTACTATGCTGCCTATCTGAAAGACCAGGGGCAGTCCTTTAGCAAAGAGGCCTCCATGGCCAAAGTCTTCTGCTCGGAGATGTGTTTTAAACATGCAGCCAAAGCGGTGCAGGTTTTTGGCGGCTATGGCTACATCAAGGGACAGAAAGTGGAACGATTGCTGCGGGATGCGAAAATCACTGAAATCTATGAAGGTACTTCAGAAGCCCAGCGAATGAATATTGCCAGCAGTTTATTGAGATAGACCTGTCAGGAGGGAACAGGCGAGGAGTTGGTTCCCTCCTGGTCATCTTAATGCCATTTCTTGATCCAATAATCAACCAGAAAGATCTCAAATTAATTATCTCTGATCATGGAAAGCCAGTAACTATGCTATAATAAACAAAAATTGCCGGGGTAAATAAAATGGAAGCAGAAAATAATGGATTAAAGCAGGAACTTTTTACGTATTTGACCGACGCATATACTGAGTCGCCTTTTTATCAGCTGCTGGGACTGAGGATCAAAAGTCTGGCACCGGGAAAAGCAGAAATTGTGGCCGAAACAGGGAAGAAGCATTCCAATGCTCAGGGAATGGTCCACGGCGGACTGTTTATGACGGCAGCCGATTCAGCGATGGGAAATGCGATAAGAACATTGGGGATCAAGGCCGTGACTGTGGACTGCAATATCAGTTTTCTGGCGGCTGCTGAATTTGGCAAAGATATTTTGGCGACCGGAGAAATTATCAAAAGCGGTAAAAATATATTTTTTACGGAAGCTAAGGTCTGGTGTGACCAAAAACTTCTGGCTGTTGCTAAAGCAAGTTTTTTTAAAACCGGAATCATTGAGGTATAGTTTTAAATGATGCAGGAATTGATCCATATAGATAAATATTGTGTCATTACGTTTCAATCCACATCCCATGCACTTAAAGCGGAAAAAATCATGAAACAAAAGCAGCGGGAAATATTGATCACGCCGACGTTAAGAGAGATCTCTTCCAGCTGCGGTTTGTCTTTGAAATTTAAACCCGAACTGCTGAAAACCATTTATGCTGACTTATTGGAGAATCATGTTGCTGTGGATGAGATCTACGCTGTGGAAGTAAATGAGCGTAAAAACGTGATCAGGAAAGTTGATCCTGCGGAAATATAAATGACAAAACGGATCCGTTTTAATTTGTTTAAAGCGGATTATTTGTGTAGTTTTTTAAGCTGTAT
>CAZNPR010000031.1:2334-4631 GCA_964574965.1 uncultured Syntrophomonas sp.
TTTTAAGCTGTATATGAAACTTTCATTTTGATCCAGAGCCTGATCTTTATGAGGTTTTACTGTGATGATAAGCATGAAGAAGGAGAATTATGGTCTCATTTACACCGGAGAAAATAGCTGCATATTTTGCTCCCCAGGGATTGCTGCATGAAGTGGTGGCAGATTATAAATACCGTTCGGAGCAAGCTGAACTGGCTGCCGCCATAGCTGATGCCTTTCTGGAGGACAGGTTCCTGGTGGCTGAAGTTGGTACAGGGGTAGGCAAGACCCTGGCTTATCTGCTTCCGGCTATAGAATGGGCCAAAACCCAACACGAAAAAGTGGTGATAACCACTAAAACCAGAGCTTTGCAACAGCAAATCATTGAAAAGGACATACCCGATCTGATTCGGGCCTTGGACATGGATATCACCTGTGTTGAGGCCAAAGGAAGAGATAATTACGTATGCTGGAATAAATATATTGAAATATTGGCCGGCAAAAAGGCGCTGAGTGCGGAAGAACAGGAGTTCATGACCGCAGTATTGAAGTGGGTGGAAACGACCCGGACCGGGGATAAGAAAGAACTCAACCTCAAGAATTCCTTGCTTCGCCATTGGTATTTGCTGGCCGGCGACCGTCGTACCTGCCTGCGGAATAAATGCCGTTTTCATGATAAGTGTTTCCGGCTTAAGATGATCAAAAGCCTGGAGAAGGCAGATTTGATCATTACCAATCATGCCATGCTTTTAAGTGATATTTTAGTCGACAACAGTATTCTGCCGGAATATCAATATTTGGTGGTTGATGAAGCGCACGCCCTGGAAAAGGAATCCTTCGATAAACTCTCCTTAAGCTGTGCCCGGCAGGAGATCACTGAAGTGCTGAAAGTTCTGGAGTTCCACGACAAAGGCTTTAAACGAGGGTATCTCAGGCAGCTTAAGCGCAAAAACCAACAGCTGGCTATCGATGAGAGTCTGGCTTTGACTGACAGGACGGCTGATTTGGCAGAACAGTTTTATCGCCAATTATCTCTGGGGATCAAGACCAGTGACAGCTATTCCCTGGTCCTGACCGATGAGCTTATGGAGGAAGCCTGGTTTCAGAAGGCCTGGGAAATTTATCATGATTTGCACCAGGAGCTGCGGCTGCTGATAAAAAGTCTGCAGGATTTGAGCCGGGATGTTGAGGAAGAAGAAGAACCGGAACTGTTTAATATCATCGCCGTGCTGGAAGAAGTATATGACAGCGCTTATTGTATCATGGAAGAAGATCTGGGCAGCGAGGCCAAAATCGTCTGGCTGGAAACGGAACAGGAACAAGCGATAAGCATATGTTCCTCCCATGTCAGGATCGGTGAAGTGCTGGAAAACAAATTATATGACAAACTTTCAAGCCTGGTCATGCTCTCTGCCACATTATCCATTGAGGATAAGTTTGATTATTTTATCGAGAAAGTCGGTTTAAGTGAATATCTGGCAGCGGAGCGGCTTGATCTGCTCCTGAAAAGATCACCTTTTGACTATGAAAATCAGGCCTGCCTGTATATTTTAAACGATATGCCCGATCCCCAGCACATGGACTTCTCTCCCACAGTAGCCAGGGTCATGATGGATCTGTTGACAGTTGCCCGGGGCCGCACCATGGTCCTGTTCACGGCCAGGAAAGGATTGCGCGAAGTATCGCAGCTCTTGCGGCCATTTTGCAAACAAAAGGGGATCCCCTTGCTGGTACAAAATGAAGACGGTACCTTTGGCACTTTGATGGAAGAATACGCCCGGGAGAATAATGCGGTCTTAATGGGATTGGACACTTTCTGGGAAGGCGTGGATCTCAAAGGCGATCTGCTGACGCTGTTAGTGGTGGTGAAACTTCCTTTCCGTTCCCTGGCAGAACCTTACAGCAGTGCGGGAGATAAATATTTTCGTTTGCAGCACCGCAATAGTTTCAGTCATTTTCTTCTGCCGGATGCGGCGGTCAGATTCAAACAGGGGGTAGGACGTCTGATCCGCAGTGAAGATGACCGGGGGATCGTGGTGGTGCTGGATAACCGACTGGGTGCGAAAGCCTATGGCAAAGTATTTCTCAACAGCATTCCCATCAAAAACACCATCCAGACCAGAAGAGATAAGTTGCTGCCACTGATCGAAGGTTGGCTGTAAGTATATAAAAATAGCTAAAAATGATGACACTCTTTTTCATACTTTTTCATAAGATACATTACAACATCTGAGCAGGAGGGTTAAAAGAGTGCGGATATATTATGTGAAAATACCTATTTTTGTACGTAATCTTTTAATGAAAGTCTGGGGTTAGAA
>CAZNPR010000031.1:4731-19537 GCA_964574965.1 uncultured Syntrophomonas sp.
TCGGTTTTATCATGCTGTTTATAAACTGGCTTCGCAGTCTGTAAAATAAATTAGCTCCCTGACAGCCCGATGCCCAAAATACCTCCTAATCCGCCTGCTGCCAAAGCGATGAGCAGCGTGTAAATAACATTGGAAAAGCTGAGCAGGGCAGGTACAAAAATAAAGGTAGCTGCCAGGATCAGGATAAAATAAGCGGTACCCATGGTCAGACCTCTGAACAGACCTTTGTTTCCATACGACTGACTGACCAGACAACCGCCGGTAAAAATGGTAATGATCAGGATGATCTTTCCCAAAGTAGATAATAAGGATTCTGCCAATGATGTATAATATACGATGGTTCCGGCGATCAAAGCCAGAACGATTGAAAGCGCCAGGGTTTTTATTAAAATTGATATTTCAGTGGACATGCTTTTTGACATCATTATTACACCTCCTCATTGGAAAATATGATGGCAGGCTTCATTTTATGTTACATTCCTGACAAAATATATGTACGGCAGCAATCGGTAAAGTACGTATCGCTGTCGAAAGGGACCTTGTCATCCTTACACTGCAAATTACCTGAAGACTGCTTTTTGTGTCGGCAGGTTCTGTTTTTTTTACCATATGCTATAATTTATAAAGCTGATGATTGAAAGGGGAATCGATTTGACAACTTTTGAAGCCTTCCTGATCGGTGCTGTCCAGGGGCTGACAGAATTCCTGCCCGTGAGCAGTTCCGGTCATTTAGTGATCTTGCAGAACCTGCTGGGAGTCAAGGAACAGCCATTGACCTTTGCTGTTTTGGTGCATCTGGGAACACTGATTTCGGTAATGGTTGCATTCCGTTCTGATATTGCAGCTATCTTACGGAAACCTTTTACCAAACTGACGTATCTGATCGTGGTAGGATGTATTCCTGCAGGTTTAGCCGGATATTTGCTGGCCCCCTACTTTGAAAAAGCTTTTGAATCATTAGTGGTAGTAGGATTTGGTTTGATTTTGACCGGTATCATTCTGCAGATCTCTGAAAGGCTGGCAGCCGGTATTATATTCGGTAAGGAAGTCCAAGAGACTACCTATAAAGATGTGTTGCTGATCGGTCTGATGCAGGCGATGGCTATTGTCCCGGGTATCTCACGCTCTGGTTCCACCATTGCTGCGGGACTGATGACCGGATTGGACCGGGAATTTGCCGCCCGCTATTCCTTTTTACTTTCCATTCCCGTTATTTTAGGAGCAGCCATTCTGGAACTAAAGGATCTATTTACCGTTGGTATGGATTTAACTGATAGCATACCGTATTTCGTCGGTGTTATTTCGGCGATCGTTTTTGGTTTGCTGGCTATCAAGGTAGTGATGAACCTGGTCAGAAACGGACGGCTGGCGTATTTCTCCTATTATGTCTGGCTTTTGGGCGTTTTGGTTTTAGGATATGCTTTTTTCTTTTAAGAGAAAAAAAGAAGGAATTTAATGGTAAATATAGAAAGTGGAAGCAATACGCATTGAGGTGTCATTGAAATGGCCAAAAAACCAGAGCCGAAAGTTAAAAAATTAAAAGCAAAACCAACGAATCAAGTGGCTGAGAAGACTTTCCGGGTAAAGTACGAGATCATTTCGCTGGTTTTACTTATGCTGGCAGTATTTATCTATTTATGTGTAAAGAAGTTTTATGGTTTGCCTGAAGATACCTTGTTTATCGGGATATTGGGAACGTATTTTTCCCGGGGTTTGAATTGGCTTTTAGGCGATGGGGCGATCATAAGTTCATTTTTCCTGCTTTTGTGGTCCATCCATATCGGGTTAAATAAAAAATTATGGTCAGGGCAAATGTGGGGTTTGGTGATTTTGGCTCTGGGGATCCTTATTTATCTAAGTATCTACTCCATCCCCAACGGTCTGTCCGAGCTGGAAGCCGGCCTCAAAGGTATGGGGGGCGGGGCTTTAGGCGGCGTTTTGGCATATGTGTTTATGCAGCTGCTGGGAAAAGTCGGCTTGCTGATCGTACTGATCGTATGTGTGATCATTGCCATCCTGATGATCATCAATCAGCCTTTGGACAAGATCACGGCGGCAATTTCTTTATCTGCCAAAAAAACCGGACAGTTTTTGGCGGGGGTCTTATTTTATGATGAAGAAGACCAGGCGGGCCCGGCCGATAAGAACGCACCGCTGATCATTGATCATAAAGAAAAAGTCCCGGCCAGTGTCATACAAATGCCGGAGCCGGAGGTCGAAGCATATCAGCCGATCCTGCCGGCAGAAACGGAAGAAAAAATCAGCCGCAAGAAAAATGAAACCAAGATCGTATTACCGGTAACGAAGACAGCCGCCTACCAGAGGCCCCCTTTGGAATTGCTTAGCGAAGCCAGTGAAGAAAGAAGTATTGATAAAAAGAATATTAAGAATAGTATCAGTGTTTTAGAGGATACGTTTTCCAGCTTCGGCATTAGTGTCAAAGTAAAGCAGGTCAGCTGCGGACCGGCCGTGACCCGTTATGAACTTTCTCCGGCTCCCGGGGTCAAGATCAGCAAGATCATCAGCCTTACCGATGATTTACAATTGAATCTGGCTGCCCCGGGAATCAGGATCGAAGCGCCTATACCTGGAAAATCAGCCATTGGCATCGAAGTGCCCAATAGCAAGATTTTAAGTGTGGGCTTGCGGAACCTTTTATCTTCCGCTACCTTTAAAAAAATAGCCAGTCCCCTGGCTTTTGCCTTAGGGGAAGATATTTCCGGCAACCCGGTGGTGGGAAGATTAAATGATATGCCCCACTTGCTGATCGCAGGATCTACTGGTTCCGGGAAGAGTGTCTGCTTAAACAGTATTATCATAAGTATTTTATACAACACGACCCCGGATGAATTAAAGCTGGTATTTATTGATCCTAAAATGGTGGAACTTACCGTTTATAACGGGATCCCCCATCTGCTTACTCCAGTGGTGACCGATCCAAAGAAAGCATCCGTTATCCTGAAATGGATGGTCAATGAAATGGAAAAACGCTATAAATTATTCGCTGACCAGGGAGTCAGAGACATAAATCGCTATAACCAGATCGCGGCGGAGAAAATACCATATATCGTTATTGTTATTGATGAACTGGCAGATTTGATGATGGTATCCCCGGTGGAAGTGGAAGATTCCATTTGCAGACTGGCCCAAATGTCACGGGCGGCAGGGATGCATTTGATCGTGGCGACCCAGCGGCCTTCGGTGGATGTAGTGACGGGTATCATTAAAGCGAATATACCTTCACGAATTGCCTTTGCGGTTTCTTCCCAGGCGGACTCCCGGACGATTTTGGATAGCGGCGGAGCAGAAAAACTGCTGGGCAAAGGAGACATGCTCTATTTCCCGGTAGGGGCAGTCAAACCTTCCCGGGTTCAGGGAGCCTATGTTTCCGACCATGATATTGAAATGACGGTGGAATATATCAAAAGTCAGGTAGATCAGGAGGAATCCTCACAACAAAAAGAAGAACTTGATATGTTATTTGAACAGGCAGAGTTCGATTATGATGACAACCTTTTCTGGGAAGCGGTCAGTGTATTTGTTGACACGCAAAAGGCGTCCGTGTCGATGTTGCAGAGAAAATTGCGGATAGGTTATGCCAGAGCTGCCCGCTTGGTTGATATGATGGAAGATCGAGGGATCGTGTCAGAACTGGAAGGCAATAAAAGAGAAGTATTGATCGATCATAATCAGTTAAGCAAATTGACGGCCAAGATCGAGCAATTTTAAATTTATTTCTAGGAGAGCGTAATATGGGACTAACCGTGCGGGAAACAGAAATTTTGGAGCTGCTTAAAAAAGAACCCCTGATATCTCAGGTGGAGTTAGCTGATCGACTTGGTATAACCAGATCATCGGTAGCAGTACATATATCGAACCTGATGAAAAAAGGGGTCATACTGGGAAAAGGGTATGTTTTTAACCAGGAAGCTTCGATCGTTATTTTTGGGGAAAGCTGTATGCGCATAGAAATAACTGAAAAGCCGGAAAGCAAAATAGATATGCATTTGGGCGGTTTTGCATTGGAAGCTGCTAAAGCTTTCACTGAACTGAGCGTCCAGAGTAAAGTGGTAACTGTAATAGGAAAGGACCAATTGGGAGAATATATCATCGATAAGATGCAGGAAAATAAGATAGATGTATCAAATGTTTCCCGCGATCAAGGCTTAAGAAGCAGCCGGGTAGTATATATCAATGGCGTTATATCCTATCAGGAAGGCATTGAAACCGCCGACTACGATAAAGCTGCCGATACATGGGAGTGGGTATTATTCAACTCTGACTGGTTGCTCATTGATCCAGGTATTCGGGGCGATATTTTTGATAAACTGGTGTCCCGTAATGATGAAAAAATGCCTCTGACAGGAACCTGTTTATATTTGGACAAAATCGCAGAAGTTCCGCGGTTTTATACCCAAACCTCCCTATTGGTGATTGGACTCAAGAATTCAGAAAATATTGATTATTTAAGCCGGAAAATGTTAGACTTGGTTAAGACTAACAATACACGTTGTATCATTACTGATGGTCATACCGGACTTATTTATATGGATCCAGAAACTGCCATTGATTTCCCTTTAATGCCGAATCAAAGTTTTTCTGTGCGTAACCGTTTGCCATTTCTGCTGGCAGGGATGATTTATGGGCTGGCCCGCCAATACCCCGCCAGACAAGCGGTTCGAATCGCGGTCGGCACAGCTTCAACCAATGATGGAAGTTAAAAATTAAACGGTTTGCATATCAAAGGAGTGAATTGGTAGATGTCATGGGGTGAACAATTAAGAAAACGACGGGAAGAGTTGGGTCACACTCTTCAGTCGGCGGAAGAACAGACCAAGATACGCAAATTATATCTGCAGGCTTTGGAGAATGAAGATTTTGCTGTTTTGCCCCCGAGAATTTATGCCACTGGATTTGTAAAAAACTATGCTCGTTTTCTGGGTCTGGACGAAAAGCAGCTTACCCAGGAATTCAAGGAACTGGCATATGTTAATCAAGAAGTACACGATGAAGAAACAATGGCTTATACTTCGAAAAAAAGCGCAGTGCCTTATTGGCTGAATGCTAAAAATATAGCAGCCGCAGTCGCATTTTTGCTGCTTACAATATGGGCGGGCAACTATTTGGTAAGTTATTTTTCCGGTCAGAATATTGTTGAACAGCCGGCCGTTAAACCGCCCATTGCGGAGCCACAGGAACCGGCTGGCGGCGAAGAACCTCAGCAGCCTGACAATGTTCCAACGGTTCCGGATGAGGTTGATATTATGGTATCAGCCAAGCAGGAATGCTGGCTGGAGGTAAATATTGATGGAACAAATAATTTTACCGGTTTGATCCAGGCGGGAGAAGAAAAAAGTTTTATCGGTAAGGAATCTGTCTTTATCAAAGCCGGAAATGCCGGGGGAATCGAAATTATAATGAACGGCGAAAATCTGGGGATATTTGGTGATGTCGGCCAGGTCAAACGCCAGGAATTTACCCTTTAACATGCCAGACAGGAGTAAATAGATCAAGTGAATATTGGTTTTATCAGTCTCGGTTGTGCGAAAAACCGGGTGGATACAGAAATAATGATGGCCCTGGTGCAAAAAAGCGAACATAAACTGGTCAACGATCTTGATAAAGCTGAGTTGGTTATTATCAATACCTGTGGCTTCATAAATGCTGCCAAAGAAGAAGCCATCGATCATATTATCAGCACCGGACGTTTAAAAGAACAGGGAAAGCTGCGCTATATCATAGCCGCCGGATGCCTGGCCCAGCGATATGGCCGGGAATTATTGGATGAAATGCCGGAATTGGACGGCTTGATAGGCATATCAGCATATCACGATATCATCGAAGTGATCGGCCAGATCACAGAGGGGAAAAGACCTGCCGTAATCGATCCTGCGCCTGCCGACTTTATTGAAAAAGGGGAAAGAGTGCTTTCCACACCCCCTGGATATGCTTATCTGAAAATCACTGAGGGCTGCAATAATCGCTGTTCTTATTGTGCCATTCCTATGATCCGCGGACAACTTCGTTCCAACCCGGAACCGGAAATCATTAAGGAAGTTGAAAGTTTAGCTAAAAAAGGCATCAAGGAACTGGTGATCCTGGGGCAGGATACTGCTGTATATGGTCAGGATCTGGGAGTAAGCAACGGCTTGCCCTCGCTTTTAAAGCAAATAAACCAGATAGAAGGAATTGAATGGATCCGCTTAATGTACTTGCATCCTGCCCATATACATCAAGGGATTATTGAAATTATCGCCGCAAACAACAAGATCATCCCTTATATGGACATTCCTGTCCAGCATGCTTCCACTTCCGTTTTAAACCGGATGAACCGCAGCCACGATTTTGACTTTTTGTATTCTTTGCTGAATAAGCTGAAAACGGAAATCAAGGATCTGGTATTAAGAACCACTGTAATGACAGGGTTTCCCGGGGAAACGGAGCAAGATTTTACGGAGCTCACTGATTTTGTGACCAGTATTAAATTTGACTGGCTGGGTTGTTTTGCTTACAGTGCTGAAGATGATACTGCCGCTGCTCTCCTGCCCGATCAAATCCCGGATGAGGTCAAACAAGCCAGAATGGACCAGATATTAAAGCTGCAAAAAAAGATCACCCGGGAAAAAAATATCCTCCGGCTGGAGCGTACCTTACCGATATTGATCACCGGGCAGAAGAACAAAAATTTATATACCGGCCGGGGTTATTTTCAGGCCCCGGAAGTGGATGGGATCACCATCGTTAAAACACCGCAAAAGCTCATTAAAGGTGAATTTGCTTCGGTCACGCTGAAAGGGATCAGGCTTTATGATATGATCGGTGAACTGGCACAAGATGCAGAGGGCTAAAAAAGCCCTCTATTTTTTTTCGATTCGCAGGATCATATAATTGGTCATAGCGGAAGCGACCAATTTGCCCTCTTTGCTGAATGCTTCACCAATCAGACTTATGGTCGTTTTCCCTTTGGCCTGGACCCGGGCGATAATTTTCAGGGTATCATCTTTAAAAATAGGCCGGTGGAAAGTGGTACTGATATCGATGGTGGCAATAGGGACTTTATCAGTAACCAAATAGCATAACTGGCCAAAGGTATTGTCAAAGGCAGCAACAATAAATCCACCCTGCATGGATCCGGCCAGATTGAGGAATTGATCTGCCACGGGGTAATCGACTGTAAGACTTTGACCCGGCAGATATTCTAAAGTTTTTTGATCGAGTAGTATGGAACATTGTGGACGATAATCCACTTTATCAAAGATGAGCTTCAACAATTCTGTGCGGTCAGTGATCGGTCCATTCAATTGTAACCCTCCCCCCTCATTCTCCTAACAGTTTATTATTTTTTCGTAATTTTGGCAAAAAAACATAGATGATCTTACAGCTACAGGCAAACAATGCCGGTATTACCATATTTAAAGTACAGAGTTGAACCGTTCTCTGTGATATAATGGCGGAGATAGGGGGTGTCCAGGCAGATGAAGCAACCGGCTAAAAGAATCATAACAGCAGCTATTTCATTACTTGTAACCTTCAGTCTTTTGTTGGGAGGCTATAGTTTTTATAATGATTATATTGTCAAGAAGCCTTTGCTGCAGGCATTAAAAGACGTTGACGGGGTCCAGGATGTGAAGATGTCCAAAGAGGAAGGCGAATACCGTATCATGGTCGTTCTGGATGAAGTCGAAAACCTGCAAAGTTCATATGTGAAACTGGATGAAACGACCACCGGCTATTTAGCAAGGAAAGGTTATGAACTGCAGATCGCCGACCACCGGAATCAGCAGCTGACAGATCTTTATGACCAAATGCAGCCTTATCTTTATGAAGCCCTGGCGAAAAATAATTATATATGGCTGCAGGAAGAAATAAGCAGACAAATACAAAGCCGCGGTCCGGATACCGAATATAAATTCTCTGTTGATAGTGACAGAATATACCTCCAGCTTACGCAGGATCAAAAGAGTCTATATGCCGTTATTCCCCGGCAGCTGACCGAGGAATCCGTATCAATATGAGAGGAGGGACCATGATGATAGAAATAGCAGTTGGCGCAGGGATCGGAGTGCTGATATTTCTGGCCGTGGTTGGGGTCAATATCACCCCCCTCCTGTTTATTGCCCTGGTGGGAGGTGCTTTTTATTATTTTACCAAAACCCAGAGCAAAGTGAATTTTCAGGAAATCAGCACTCAGGGAAAATATAACAATCCACTCAGTTTTGACAATATCGGCGGGCAGGATACGGCAATCAAAGAATTGCAGGAAGCCCTTGATTTTATGATCCATGCTGACGAGATCAGTCGTATGGGGATCAGGCCTTTAAAAGGTGTTCTGCTGGTGGGTCCGCCGGGAACCGGGAAAACCCTTCTGGCCAGAGCCGCTGCCAGCTATACCAGATCAGCTTTTATCGCTGCCTCTGGCAGTGAATTTATTGAAATGTATGCGGGCGTCGGGGCGAAAAGAGTACGCAAATTATTTGAGGAAGCGCGTAAAAAAGCGATCAGGGAAAAGAAATCCAGTGCCATCATTTTTATTGACGAATTGGAAGTCCTGGGCGGGAAAAGAGGCAGTCACAGCAGTCACCTGGAATATGACCAGACCCTGAATCAATTATTGGTGGAAATGGATGGCATTACTCAGGATGAAACCCGTGTTTTGTTGATCGGCGCCACCAATCGGGCTGATTTACTGGACCAGGCACTGATCAGACCCGGAAGGTTCGATCGTCAGGTGCAGGTAGGTTTACCGGATAAAAAAGGGCGAGCCAGGATCCTGGAGATACATCTTAAGAATAAAAAGGTCAAAGATACCGGGCTGATCGGGGAAATAGCGCGAGCGACTTTTGGCTTTTCCGGCGCCCACATCGAAAGTCTGGCCAATGAAGCAGCTATACTCGCTATGCGGGAAAATGCGGCGGAGATAGAAATGCATCATTTTAATGAAGCCATTGATAAAGTGATCATGGGGGAGAAGTTGGACCGGCAAGTATCACCTCAGGAAATGGAACGAGTCAGTATACATGAAAGCGGTCATGCAGTGATCAGTGAACTGACTGAGCCTGGATCAGTATCCTCCTTGACCATTGTACCCCGGGGCAAAGCGCTGGGCTTTTTACGCAAGTCCCCTCAGGATGATCAGCATCTATATACTTGTGAGCAGTTGGAGAAACAGATCATGGTAACGGTAGCAGGTGCAGTGGCGGAAGAAATCAAATACGGAAGCAAAAGCACCGGAGCCAGAAATGATTTTGAACAAGCCTGGACCTTGGCCCGGGAAATTGTGGATTGCGGACTTTCTTCATTAGGTATTATAAATTCACAGGATACACCGCAACAGGTGGTTTATGAACAATGTAAAGAGATCATTCACCAGTTGGAGGATCAAACCCGGCAGCTCCTGACCGCTGAAGAAGAACTGCTTTTTAAGCTGGCGGCTTTTTTATTGACAGAAGAGTCCATCGACCGGGATACTTTTTTACGGTTGAAAGCCAGCTAAATGATATTGAACCGGGTTAACCCCGGTTTTTTTATGCTCTTCTTTAACCAATATATCTGGCAAAAATGTATATAATAAAAAACAGATAGTATGGAGGAGATGATGACTGGTTTGAAAAAGGCATTTATTATTGCTACCGGAACGGAACTGCTGCTGGGCAGTACCATCGATACCAACTCAGCCTTTATTGCCCAGCGATTAATGGAAGCAGGCGTAAAAGTGATCGGCCGGATCATTGTGGGGGATCAGAAGGAAGAAATATTTGCAGCTTTTGCCCTGGGAGCGCAGCTGGCAGATATAATTATCTCCAGCGGCGGGCTGGGACCTACCAAAGATGATCTGACCAAAGAAACCGCCTGTGAATTTATGCAGGTCAAGCTGGAAGTGGTAGAAGAAGAAGTGACCAGACTCCAGGATTTTTTTGCCCGGCGGCAAAAACCGATGCCGGATAATAATATCAAGCAGGCAATGTTTCCGCGTGAAGCCGTTATTCTGGCAAATAACTCCGGTACTGCTCCGGGGATGTACTTATATAAAGATCAAAAAACGATCATTGTACTTCCCGGTCCTCCCCGTGAGATGAAGAAAATGTTTTTGGATGAAGTTGAACCTTTGCTCAAGGAAAAACTAAGTCTGACCGGAAAGAAGGCAGTCAGTCAGGTCATAAAAGTTTTCGGCCCCGGGGAGTCGCAGGTAGAAGAAATGATAAAAGATGTTATGGATGATCCGCAGGGATGTTCTATTGCTTTGCTGGCATCAGATGGTGAAATACATGTAAGGATAACAGCAGAAGGGGAAGATCAGCAAGCCAGCCAAAGAATACTTGACGGACTGACGGAAAAAATTAAGGCTGATATGGGAGCTTATATTTATGGTTATGATGAGGATACATTAAGTTCTGTTGTGGCGGGATTATTAAAGGAAAGAAAACTTACTTTGGCTGTGGCAGAATCATGCACCGGCGGATATCTGAGCAAAACTATTACAGATTTACCCGGTAGTTCTGCATACTTTTGGGGCGGGGCCATAACTTACAGCAATGAAGCTAAAAAGTCCCTGATCGGTGTGAATGACCAAACGATCAGGGACTTTGGTGCAGTAAGTGAAGAGACCGCCCGGGAGATGGCAGCGGGGATCAAAAAAACCGCTGGCAGCAATATTGCTATTGCCATAACCGGTATAGCCGGCCCGGATGGGGGGACTGACAACAAGCCGGTAGGACTGGTCTATATTGCGCTGCTCAGTGATGAAAAGGAAAAGGTATACAAGCTGCATTTTAACAGTCACCGGGAAGGAAACAGGATTTTGGCAGTAAAATCTGCTCTGGATATAGTTCGCCGTTATCTGTGTGATAAATAAAAGATGGGAGAATTAAAAATCAAATTATTCATTTACAAAATTAAGCAGAAATAGATTTGACATTCCATAAAATACTATTTATAATTTTAAAAAGCGAACATATGTTTGAGGAGGATTTGAAATGGGAAATATCATCGAACAGGGTAAGATTGATGCCTTAAACAATACGATACGAAACATAGAAAAACAATTTGGCAAAGGTTCTATCATGAAGCTTGGGGAAGCAGCGGTCATGAATGTGGAAGTGATATCCAGCGGGTGTATTTCTTTGGATATGGCGATGGGCGTAGGAGGATTTCCGCGGGGGCGTGTGATCGAAATATTCGGACCGGAATCTTCCGGTAAAACCACCGTAGCTTTGCATGCTATCGCCCAGGCCCAAAAAGAAGGAGGCATGGCTGCCTTTATTGATGCGGAACATGCACTTGATCCGCTTTATGCCAAACATCTGGGGGTGGATATCAATAACCTATTGGTATCCCAACCCGACAGCGGGGAACAAGCCCTGGAAATTGCGGAGGCCCTGGTGCGCAGCGGTGCCATCGATGTGGTCGTGATCGATTCTGTGGCAGCATTAGTCCCCAAAGCAGAACTGGACGGAGAAATGGGAGATGTTCACGTTGGCTTGCAGGCCCGGCTCATGTCACAGGCTTTGCGCAAATTGACCGCACATATCGGCAAATCAAAAGCCTGTTGTATTTTTATCAACCAGATCCGCGAAAAAGTTGGGATCATTTATGGCAGCAATGAAACCACCACCGGAGGAAGAGCCTTGAAATTTTACTCTTCGGTCCGCCTGGAGGTAAGAAAAGGAGAAGCTATCAAACAAGGGACTGAATTGATCGGGAACCGTGCCAAGATCAAAGTGGTGAAGAATAAGGTGGCACCGCCTTTTAAAACCACCGAAGTTGATATTATGTATGGTGTCGGCATATCCAGAGAAGGTGATCTGCTCGATATTGCTGCGACGATGGAGATTGTCTCCAAAAGCGGAGCATGGTATTCCTATGAAGGGGAGCGCATTGGACAGGGACGTGAAAATTCCAAAGAATATATTAAAAACAATCCTGAATTTTACGATATGCTGGAAAAGAAAGTCAAAGAAGCGATCCGCGGAGACAAAGCAGTTGACGGTGTCAAATCAGCAATAGGCAGTGAGGAAGCAGAGTAAACAAATCACAGCATGGCTTGACACTAGATGGCAAACTAACTAAAATCTAAGGTAAGGCTACTTTATAGAAGCCTTACCTTATTACTTTGACCAATTAGACTACGCTAATTAATATATATTTTCCATTTAACTGGAGTTTGGATACATGAAGTATAGACGTATAGATCCTAAAATATAGATTTATTAATGGTTGTCTGTATAAGGTTAAGGGGAGTTATTCTAACTTCACCTATGTTAAGAACATGATTACATTGTGAAGTTGAAAATAATAATTCATACAAGGTAAGTGTTTCTTAAGAGCCGGGTATTTACTCGGTTTTTTTATGGACTAAATTAAAAAAGATACGAAATACATCAAGGGAGGTGGAATTATCAATTTACTGGAGAGTCTCATTATTATTAGTATTGCTCTGGCGGTTGGGCTTTTAGCAGGATATTTTGGCCGGCGTTTTGTGGCCGAAAGCAAATTCGGTTCAGCAGAAGAAGAAATCACCAAAATGCTTGATGAAGCCGGCAAAGAAGCGGAAGCACTAAAAAAAGAAATGTTATTGGAAGGAAAAGAAGAAATCCATCGTAACCGCCAGGAAGCTGAAAAAGATATTCGTGATCGACGCCGTGAACTGGATCGGGTAGAAAGAAGGATCATTCAAAAAGAAGAGAGTCTGGATAAAAAAGCTGAAAACATGGAAAAAAAGGAACAGAGCCTGCAGGAAAAAGAAAAAGAAGCTGATAAAACCAATAATGACCTGAAACTGATCCTGACCCAGCAGCTGAAGGAACTGGAAAGGTTATCAGGCTTGACCTCCGAGGAGGCCAAGGAATTGTTGTTATCCAATATAAGTCAGCAAATCAGGCAGGAAACGGCATCCATGATCAAAGCCATTGAAAGCGAAGCCAAAGAAGAAGGCGATAAAAAAGCGAAAAACATCATTAGTCTTGCGATTCAAAAATGTGCGGCAGATGTAGTTTCTGAAACCACTGTTTCGGTGGTACCGCTGCCGAATGATGAAATGAAGGGCAGGATCATTGGCCGTGAAGGAAGAAACATACGAACTTTTGAAACCTTAACCGGTGTCGATTTGATCATTGATGATACACCTGAAGCAGTCATCCTGTCATCTTTTGATCCCATACGGCGTGAAGTTGCACGTATTGCGCTGGGAAACCTGGTAAACGACGGGCGGATCCACCCGGCAAGAATCGAAGAGATGGTCGATAAAGCCCAGAAAGAAATTGAACAGGAGATTCGGGAATTAGGAGAACAGGCCGCCTTCGAAGTTGGGGTTCACGGCGTTCACGGGGAACTGATCAGACTTTTGGGACGATTGAAATATCGTACCAGTTATGGTCAGAATGTGCTGAAGCATTCTGTTGAAGTGGCACATTTGGCTGGTGTCATGGCAGCGGAACTGGGAGTGGATGTTATGCTGGCGAAACGGGCTGGATTGCTGCATGATATCGGTAAGGCCGTTGACCATGAAGTTTCCGGACCTCATGTTGAACTCGGCGTAGACCTCGCCAAAAAATACCGGGAAAACAAGGATGTGATCCATGCTATTGAAGCGCATCATGGTGATGTTGCCTATGAGACCATCGAAGCAGTTTTGGTGCAGGCAGCGGATGCTATATCTGCATCACGCCCGGGAGCTCGCAGGGAAACGCTGGAAACATATATAAAACGTCTGGAAAAACTGGAGGCGGTAGCCGAGTCTTTCGCTGGCGTCGAAAGAACTTTTGCCATTCAGGCCGGACGTGAAGTGCGCATAATCGTTAAGGCTGACGAGGTCGATGACCTGCACGCCATCAATTTATCCCGGGATATTGCCAAAAAAGTAGAAGCTGATCTCGAATATCCGGGGCAGATCAAGGTGGTTGTGATCAGAGAAACGCGGGCAGTGGAATACGCCAAATAGTATCAGGATAATCTGCAGAGCAGCTTTGAAGCCAGGGCTGCTCTGTTTTCTTATGGTACTGCTATATTTTACCTCCAGCAAAAGAGCAGGACTTTCTTTCGTTTTGAAGAAAACGTTTATATTATATTTGTTTAGGAGAAGATGTAGATGAATAGTGCCTGTATAGATATGCTGATCAATGTTTCAGTTAATTATCCCGAACTAAATGGGATCAAATATCAGACGAATGAGCAAACGATTGCACTGAAATTTGCTCTGCAGGGAATGCAGACCGGAGATCATTTGCCGGGATTGCAGATGAAATTACGTAAATGTTATCAGCTGTATCATTCTCTTTATGACAGTCAGCCAAAAATATTCAATATAATTGTTGATGAGTTGGAAGGGATCATTTTTTTTACCTTATATCGGGACGAAGCCACACTAACCGAAGAAGAAGTCGACTTATACATAAATATTCTAAAAGATGATTATGATCAGCATCTTGTCAAAGATAACATTGATATCAAAACCATTGATACCTATAAGCAGAGCTTAAAGAAAAATTTACTGCACAGAATCTATACATCCCAAAACTGTAATAGCTTTTGGGCTTTTCGCCAGGGTGGAAAGGTTTTTGTGTTAAATAAATAATGGAGGCACTCAGGTGAATATTTTAGTGATTGGTGATATTGTGGGAAAGCCGGGCCGCCGGGCTCTAAAAAGTTTGCTGCCGGGTTTGCAGAAAAAACATGATATCCATTTTACGATAGCCAACGCAGAAAATGCTGCCGGGGGCAGGGGCATTAATCGGGAAGTTTTCAACGAGATTATCGGTGCGGGGGTCGATGTCTGTACAATGGGCAACCATGTGTGGGACAACCGTGAAAT
>CAZNPR010000032.1:0-19402 GCA_964574965.1 uncultured Syntrophomonas sp.
TCATGCCTACGGAACAAACTAATATTGAACCCGGTCAGATACTGGAAGGCAGAGTGCAGGGAATCACGACCTTTGGAGCTTTTATTGAGCTTCCTGGCGGAGAAGTAGGATTGGTTCATATCTCGGAAATAGCTGATACCTATGTAAAGGACATTAAAGATTTTATTCGCGAAGGAGACACGGTAGGCGTTAAAGTTTTGAGTGTTGCTGGTAAAAAAGTCGGCTTATCTATTAAACAAGCGGCTCCTCCCAAGGAGGAAAAACCTAGACCAGCACCAAACCCGCGATCGCATACAGGCAACTTTCAACGCAATAACCCGGGAGGAAAGACTGCTGCCAGTACGCCGGTTACCTTGGACGATAAGATTGCCAGGTTTTTAAAGGAAAGCGATGAACGTATGCAGCCGCTCAAGAACCGCCAGGAGCCCAAAAGACGGCGCAATTCATAGAGATATCAATAAAAGCACTTCTAATGGAAGTGCTTTCTATATTGCATGGGGTTACATTATTAAGTAAATGAGGGATTTTATTTGATTTTTGCAGCAATAGATATGGGGACAAATTCCTGCCGTTTATTAATATCCAGATACAATGATGGGAAGGCGGAGACGATATTACGCCAGATCCGAACCAATCGCCTTGGAGAGGGAATGAGCACCAGCGCAATGATCAATGAACAGACCATGCTAAAAACAGCGCAATGTCTTGAAGCATATAAACAGATCATGGCCCACCATAAAGTTGATGCATTCCATACTGTTGCTACCAGCGCAGTACGGGAAGCTAAGAATCAGACAGAATTTATAAGATTTTTACGTCAGGTCTGCGGTATAGAGCCGGAAGTCATTAGCGGTGAGCGAGAAGCACAGTTAAGTTATGCAGGGGCAATAAAAGAATGGACGGGTGAAAAAAAACCTTTCTTAATAGATTTGGGTGGAGGCAGCACAGAGATCATATGGTGTACAGAGAAAGCCGGCTTTGTATCCCTCCCGCTCGGTGCAGTTCGGGCTACGGAAGCCGAAATGAGTGCTGCAGACATTGCGGATTTGATCGCTTCCCTGGGAAATATCAAAGAAGAACTTTCTGATTATCCCCTGGTCATGGTGGGCGGTACAGCAACCACTTTGGTCGCAGTGAAATTAGCCATGGAAGTATATGATCCTGAGAAAGTGCATGGGCAAAAACTAAGCAGAAGTGAAATAGGTGATATTTATAATATGCTAACCAGCATGCCGCTGTCATTAAGACGTAGAATGCCGGGGTTACAACCGGAAAGAGCCGATATTATTGTAAAAGGGGTCCTCATCATTCTTCTATTGATGGATTATTTAAATAAAGATGAGATCACTGTAAGTGAGCAGGATATACTGGATGGCATCATAGAAGAATTATATTGCCAGTCGTTACAGAAGGATTGATTTATCAATCCTTCTGTTTCTGTTTCAGGTACCATAATAATTCTTTTTAAGACAAACGTTTAATAGTGGGTCAGGCGTTTAGCTTGTTCACCAAACACCCCCAGACCGGTAAAGCTTTTTAAAATATCAGTATCCGTCTCTCCATTGATATTAATGGTATATACTCGGCCATAACCTTCGTCATAAATATTATGCAGATCCACCATTACTCCAATAACAAGTAATTTATTGTCTCCGACCAGATTGAAAACATGTTCGTTTGCCAACAATAAATCAATCTGCATATCAACATTGAGTTCAGAAAGTTGGGTATAACGTAAATCAGGATTATCAGTAACCGTTATTCCTGACTGGTGGAGGATTTTTTCCAGAGAATCTTTTACTATCGATAGTTCACTTCTGATCCCCAGCGGCTCTTCCAAAAAATTGGATTCGGCTGCCTTGATCGCACCACAATCAGTGTGGCCGGCAATGATCATTAAGGGAGTATGCAAATGAAGAAGACCGTATAGAACTGAACCCTCAGCAGTTCTAAATTGATTGCCGATGTTTTCTACGGCAAAAATATAATTAAAACTGGAACCGAAAATTTCGACCGGCATTCGCGAGTCTGAGCAGGTCAAAAGAGTAACTGAAGGGTGCTGCTTATATTCCCCTGCTTGAAAAGAAGATAGAGGAAATGACCTTTCAAAGGTAAGCATACTATCGCCCAGTTGCTTTATTAATTGGGCATTGTCAGTTTTCGTCGCTGGATTTCCCATAAGAACCTCCTTAAAAATAAATTATTATTTTATGTCCCCCAAACAGAAAACATAATTCACAAATTTGAGAAGGTATTTCACGCTTTTTGTAGAAATAAAGTTGCAGAATAGAAATTATCACTAATTATACATATTTTACTCTCGACGGAACCGACAAACAAGTGAAAGAGTAAAAAGAAACCTTACAACTAACAAACTCATATTTAAGAAGCCTGGTTTTAATATGAGTTTTTAGAAAAAATTGCATGTCATGTGCAGCGTAAAAGGAAAGGAGGGGTGGGGGGCCTCTATAATTTGTTATTCTTACTTTAACGTTTGTACTAAAAGGAGAGTGAATGGGAACATGAATTTTATGACTCCAGCAGAAATTGCTGCATCAGTCTGTGCAGCAGGAAAAGCAAAAACTGAATTACCACTAATGAAAATGATCGCTCTGGGTATCCTGGCCGGTGTATATATTGGATTCGGAGCGAACCTGGCAACCAAGATCGGATCAATGGAAGCGGCAGGAACATCGGGGGGACAATTCCTATTTGGTGCAGTGTTCTCTGTAGGTCTGATGTTAGTTGTTATCGCTGGTGCAGAATTGTTTACCGGCAATAATATGGCTTGTTTCGCATCTGCCATTAATGGGCAGGCCTCATGGACCGGATTGCTTTACAACTGGGTAGTAGTATGGCTGGCTAACTTTGCTGGTTCTTTACTGCTAGTTTACATTATATTCTTTGGAATGTTCTGGATGGCTGCAGATCCTGCTACTGGAGCAGTTGGAATAAGTGCTATGGGGGCAAAAGCCTTGGCCATTGCCAAAGGAAAACTTACTTTAACTTGGACTGCCGCATTCATGCGGGCTATCTGCTGTAACTGGCTGGTATGTCTGGCGGTTTGGATGGCTTTCGCTGCCAAAGACATTGTAGGCAAAATCTTCGCTATCTTCTTCCCCATCATGGCTTTCGTTTCCAGTGGATTTGAACATAGTGTAGCCAATATGTTCTTTATTCCGATGGGAATCACCATTGCGCAGACAGCACCCGATGCAGCTGCTAAAGCCTTGGAAATGTCGCCGGATGCGCTATTAAGTATTTTCAATTATGGACATCTGATGACCGCCAACCTGATCCCGGTTACTCTGGGCAACATTGTCGGCGGGGCAATTTTCGTCGGTACTTTCTATTGGTTCATTTACTTAAAAAAGTAAGCGCATAATAAAATATCGACTCTTAAATAAAGCTCACCTTATTAAAGGTGAGCTTTTTGTTATGCCAGGTTTTTATATTATTTATATTATTTATACATAGCTCTGATATCATTTCATTTGTTGAAGTAAGTAATAAACTGTTTACATCTCTATTTATATATTGGATTTTGTCCTAAAAAATTATTATCCGCAGATTGTATTTTACAAATTATTACCGGTAAACCCTGCTATACTAACGGGACAACCTGATAAAGGGGGGATACCGTTGAATAAGCTTCAAATCTATACCTACCAAAGAGCAGTAGAAGAGATATCTTTTAATCAGCGGGCTAAAAGACGCCAAGCCAATCAGTATCCGCTGCAGCTTGATTTAAAGCTTAAAATTCAATCGCTTCAGCGCGTTGATTTCATAGCGTTCATAAAAACATGGGCGAATCTTGAAAACCTTTTATTGATAACGTGTGCATTGATTCTTTCCCGAGCTTTTGTCTTAAGAGAATTGCTGCCTTTTCCTTTTGCTTTTATAGCTGCCTTCGGGTTTCGGGATAAAAAAAGATTGATCATGTTAAGCATTTTTGCTGTTATTGGCTCTTTTACTGTAATGAGAGGTTTTGCATTGGGGGCCAATATCATTGTTATCGTCATCCTTGCAGCCGTCATAAATTATACTGTTATTCCCAAAGATAAAGCGTGGTGGGGAACGCCGCTGCTAACCATGTCAATCATTATGATCTGTAAATCGATCCTGTTATTAGTGGGAGAGGTTTCTCTTTATAATGAAATGGTGATCATATTCGAAGCTTTTTTAGCAGGCGTAGTGACTCTGGTCTTTATGGTTGCCAGCAATGCCCTGTACGAGAGAAAAAATCTGGAAAACTATTCTTTTGAAGAAATTACCTCTTTTATTGTCCTGGGGCTTGGAATGGTCATTGGACTCAATGAAGTTTTCTTGCTGGGTTTAAGTATCAGCAGCATAATCTGTCGCTTGGGAATCCTCTTGACGGCCTTATTATGGGGAAGCGGAGGGGGGACCATGGCGGGCGTAATGTGTGGCATTATACCGGCTATAAGTTCAAATTTATTCGCTCAAAATCTGGGCATGTATGCTATTTCCGGACTTTTAGCCGGGCTACTTAAAAATATGGGACGCCTGGGGGTCATTATTGGTTTTATGCTGGGTAATCTTGCAATTTCCCTATTTGCTACTGATATTTCATCAATTATAACGGGTATGTGGGAAACAGCAATAGCCTGTTTGGTCTTCTTCTTCCTGCCGCCTTCCTTACAAGAAAGAATGCCGGCTGAATCACTGGGTTTTGTAGGTAATTTGAAAAAAAATAAAACGAAGATGTTTGATTCTTATCTACAGGAAAGTGCAAGGAACAGCTTGGAGAGTCTGGCTTTGGTTTTTTCCGAACTAAGCAGTACCTTTGCTGAAAAAGAAAGCTGCAGTATGAAAAATCAGGAAACGGCTTACCTGAATTATCTCTATGCTGAAATTAATAACCAATTTTGCTATCATTGTTCCCGGTATGAAAGCTGTTGGGGGCAAGACTTTTATTCAACTTCGCAGGAAGTATTGGATATTTTCGCCCTGGCGGAGCAAAATGGAGGCGTTATATATGAAGATGATCCTCCTGATTTTATCCGTCGTTGTTTATATGGGAAAGAAATGGCAAATGCAATTAATTATCTATTTGATAATGTGCGTACCAATGAATATTGGAAGCAGAGGCTGGAAAATTCCCGTCAACTTATTTCCCAGCAATTGACTGGTCTGAGCAGGGTGATCAAAAATCTGGCGGGGGGTATTGATGAAAAAGGTTATGTGGATCTTGCTTACCGGGAAAAATTGCTTAAAGATTGTCAAAGACTTAATAAGGATATAACAGAGCTTACCCCCTTTAAATCAAGTGACGGACAAATGTATCTTAAAGTGGTGACTCCATCCTGTAAAGGGCAAAATGATTGTGAGAGAGAGATAGCAGCTGTTTTTTCTTCCCTCTCAGGGGATCGCATGAAAGTATGCGAAAAAAAATGCCCCAGTATCATTGGCAAAGGAAATTGTGAGTTTACACTTGCCCGTTCCTATAATTATCGAACTGAAACCGGAGCAGCCCAGATAGGGAAAGAAACCATATGCGGTGATAGCTTTACCATTGCTGCACTGAAAGAAGGGCAGCAATTAATCGCTTTAAGTGACGGTATGGGGGTAGGACAAAATGCCTATCATCAAAGCCAATCAGCCGTCAGGTTATTGGAAAATCTTTTAAACTGCGGTTATGATAAAGAAATGGCTTTAGAAACGATCAATTCAGTATTATTATTAAGATCGACTACTGAGTCTTTTACCACGCTGGATATGGTCATGATCGATTTATATACAGCTGAGGCAGATTTTATCAAAGTAGCCAGTGCCCCATCATTTATAAAAAGAGGTAAAAAAATTGAGGTGGTTACTTCTAACTCATTACCGATTGGAGTTTTTAAATCTTTAGATATAAGCAATGAAAAGAAAGCTTTGTATCCTGGTGATATGCTGATAATGGTCAGTGATGGTATATTGGAAATCGGGCGAAGTAAAGCCGATGAAAGCTGGTTCATAGACTTTTTGCAGTCATTAGACGAAAGCAACCCGCAGACCGCAGCAGAGATGATCATAAGTCAGGCTTTAAGAGTCAGCCTCGGTAAGCCCGCAGATGATATGACTGCCATTGTAACAAATATAGATTTTAGCTGGTAATATCTATCAAGGTAAAAGTATATAAAATCAGACTCAATAGAATAAAGAGACGATTCTGTCATTGATGAATAACTGATGATATCGGTTTTTAACTGCTGTGCCATTAGTTGACAATGGTTTTTTCCTGAGTAGCATTATAAGTAAATGTAATTTTACTGGAGATCATAATGTTAAATACAGTCAAAACCTTTGTCCACAAACACCACATGATTCAAAAGAAAGATAAAGTATTACTGGCTGTTTCGGGCGGACCTGATTCCATGGCCTTGCTTCACATAATGGAAGGTTTAAAGAAAGAATGGGAGATTGAAATTGGTGTAGCTCACTTAAATCACCAATTAAGGCCAGCTGCTGAAGCAGAAATGCAGTATGTAAGATCCTATTGCAGCATCCATGGAATAGATTTTTTTTGCCGTACGGTTGATGTGGCAGATTATGCCCGCCGAGGGAAAAAAACACTGGAAGAAGCGGGGCGTGACCAACGATATCAATTTTTTAAGGAATTATGCTGCCAGTTTGGCTGGCAAAAGGTAGCAACAGCTCACCACAGAGACGATCGGGCCGAAACAGTTTTAATGCATTTACTGCGAGGCAGTGGTGTAAAAGGCCTGCGCTCCATTATGCCGGTTTCTGGTTCTATCATCAGACCATTACTGGCCGTTAGCAAATCTGAGATTTTAGCCTATCTTGATTTAAATGCAGTCAAATATTTCATTGATGACAGCAATGCTGATTTACATTACTTTCGCAATCGGATACGCCACGAATTATTACCCATTTTGAAGAACTACAATCCTCAGATCATATCCGGTCTCAATCAGCTCGCAGACATTGCTGAAGCAGAAGATTTGGTTTTAGAGGAAGAAACGGAAGCAATGTGGGCACAATTAATCATAAGTGAAGCGACTGATAGAATTGTTCTAAATAATAATAAACTACAGGCATTGATGATGGCATATAAGCGTCGGACAGTGCAAAAGGCTCTGGCTAAGCTGCACAGTCAAACAGGTTGGAGTTTGCACGATGTTGACTATGTTTTGGATTTGGCTTCCAAGGCTGGATCAGCTAAACGTATCAACCTGCCTCAGGGAATTATCGTTAGTAAACAATATGAGGAACTGATATTTTCCACCAGCCAAACGGAATATAAATCTTTTGTTTATGAAATTTCTTTACCGGGCTATGTTCGCATTGAGGAGACGGGAGAAATTTTTTCGTTTAAAATAGTACCAGGAAAGAATTTTCAGTTTGCAGATGGAGAAACTTATCTTGACTATGATAAATTAGATCGGCCTTTGTTCTTACGTTCCCGCCGGGATGGCGATCGGTTTGAACCGTCTCAGATGATGGGAAGTAAAAAACTAAAGGACTTCTTTATCGATCTTAAGCTGCCGGTAGCCGAGCGAAACAAGGTGCCAGTTTTAGCTTCCCGGCAACAAATATATGCATTATTGGGCTATCGTTTAAGCAGAAATGTACTGGTAGATGCGAGTACTTTGAATATTTTAGTGGTAAAAAAAGAAAGGATGGAAAGAATTGATAGTGGATCAACGAAGGCAGCCAGCGTTGAAAAGGATAATCCCTTATGCTAAAATTTACGGAAATGCTCGAATTATACAAGGGGAGGAAATATTTTGGACAGAGCTTTTAAAAACATTGCCATATATGTACTAATTGTAATGCTGGCATTATTTGCAATAAAACTTACCAGTAATGTGGAGAGTCCTGCCACTGAACTGTCATTTCCTGACTTTTACAACAAAGTTCAGCAGGGTCAGGTAGCATCAGCACAGGTTATTATTAATGAATTGATATATAGTATTGAAGGTACCTTGAAAGACGGATCAAAGTTTATTACAACTGCTCCTAAAGAAAGCGATATTATAGAAGTCCTGCAAGCCAATAAGGTCAATTTCACCACCGAGCCAGAACCCCCGGCACCATGGTGGACAGCACTTCTGACAACCTTATTTCCCATTATTATTCTGATTGCTTTTCTAATGTTTATTATGAATCAGAGTCAAGGCGGGGGAGGACGTGTTATGCAGTTCGGCAAAAGCAAAGCTCGCCTTATGACTGGGGAAGAAGTGAAAATAACCTTTAAAGACGTGGCCGGAGCAGATGAAGCTAAAGAGGAAATGCAGGAAGTAGTAGAGTTCCTGAAAAATCCGCAGAAGTTTATAAAAATTGGGGCTAAAATTCCCAAAGGGGTATTGTTATTCGGTGCACCAGGTACTGGTAAAACTCTGATGGCCAGAGCCGTCGCGGGAGAAGCAGGGGTCCCATTTTTTTCGATCAGCGGTTCTGACTTTGTGGAAATGTTTGTAGGAGTGGGAGCTTCAAGAGTGCGCGACCTGTTTGAACAAGCTAAAAAGAATTCGCCCTGTATCGTATTTATTGATGAAATCGATGCCGTAGGCCGTCACCGTGGAGCCGGGCTTGGCGGCGGGCATGATGAAAGAGAACAGACACTCAATCAACTGTTGGTCGAGATGGATGGGTTTAGCCCCAACGAGTTTATTATCGTGATGGCTTCCACCAACCGGCCTGATATATTGGATCCGGCTTTATTAAGGCCGGGACGTTTTGACCGCCATATTTTAATAGATCGGCCTGACGTTAAGGGGAGAGAAGCGATCCTGGAAGTTCATTCCAAAGATAAACCTTTGGACCCTGACATTAATCTGGAGATTCTCGCTAAAAGAACTCCGGGATTTACTGGTGCAGATCTGGCTAATATGGTCAATGAAGCCGCTTTACTGACGGCACGGAAAGGCAAGTCCAGAATTGGTATGGAAGAGATGGAGGAGTCAATTGAAAGGGTGATTGCCGGGCCGGAAAAGAAAAGCCGGGTCATTTCTGAAAAGGAAAAACGCCTGGTTGCTTATCATGAAGCTGGGCATGCAGTGGTCAGTCATTTTCTTCCGCATACTGATAAATTGCATAAAATATCTATTATTCCTCGGGGGAGAGCCGGCGGATATACTTTGTTACTGCCGGAGGAAGACCGTAATTATATTACCAAATCATATCTTTTGGATGAAGTGACAACATTATTAGGCGGGCGGGTGGCAGAAGCGATCGTTTTGAATGATATCAGTACCGGAGCGCAGAATGACCTGGAAAGAGCCAGTAGCACGGTACGAAAGATGATTACTGAATATGGTATGTCTGATGAACTTGGGCCGCTGACCTTTGGGCATAAAAGCGAAGAAGTTTTTCTGGGTCGTGATATATCCAAAGATCGCAATTATTCAGATGCCATTGCTTATGCGATTGATAAAGAGGCCAGTCTGTTAATGGATGCAAGCTATAAGAAAGCTGAGCAAATTTTGACAGAAAATATGGCCAAACTACATCTGGTAGCGGATTATCTGATGAAAGAAGAAACCATGGAAGGGAACCAGTTTGAAGCGATCATGCGAAGCAGTGAAGTTGCTGATATGAAGGCTCCGGACTTAGATACCAAGCAGGAATTGGGCGACGCGCAAACCACTGATTAATATAAACTGGTAAAAAAATAGAAAGTGAAAAATGACCGGGTATGAATGCCCGGTCTTGCTTTCTGAGCCAGTGGATAAATGTTCGAATCTTTGAGGGAAGGAATTTCTGCATTTCTGTTTAATATATAGATACCAGATTATTTTGAGGTGAGGCTTGTGAAAAGGATCGACTTATTGATCAGCGACCCGCTTTATAATGAATATTTGCAGCGTAATGCACACGAAGAAATGGAACCTAAATTTTGTTTGCATGATATCAACCATCATATTGATGTTGCCCGAATCACTTTTATTCTAGTTCTCGAAAACAATGATTTGGAATCTTTCCTGCAAGAAAGCGGCATCAGTAACCGCATTGCAGCTAAAGAAGTGATCTATGCTGCCGGGCTTTTGCATGATATAGGTAAATGGAAAGAATATCGGGAGGGGGCAGAACATGCTTCTTATAGTGCCAAGCTGGCCAGAGGATTATTACCACGGGCGTTATTTACTCCTCAGGAAATTGAAATAATTTGCCGGGCTATCTATGAACATCGTGAAATTAGTAATAATATGAGCTTTTTGGGGGAGAGACTGTATCGAGCCAATAATTTGTCCCGGATATGTTCTCAATGTATATATAATGAGCAATGTCCCAAAGTTCAACAAAAAGAAATCAGTGTGGGATGGCCTGAATATTGATACGATACTGTATATAATTGAAGGAGATCAAAATGTCTGGACATCATGCCGTTTATATAAGTGATTTACAGGAAGCCTGGTATTATCTTAACCAGATAGGCGTGTCGGCGGAAGCCTATGCTTTCATGACGCCCAAAGCAGTTTATCGTTGTATCCTGTTAAAGGATATCCCTTGCCGCTGGGCCAATATCATAAAACAGGAAATGCTGTCTAAAGGGGGAGAAGCAGCAGTTTGCAGTGAATCACTTTATGCTGAAGGTCAAACTGATGTTTTGCTAATGGGAACGGTTAAGCATTTTCGGCTGCTTATAAAAAAACTGCAATTACAGCCTGCGCTGCTGCAAAAACTGAGTACTGAAATCAAGAAAATAATTGACAATCTTGAACCACACCAAGATACGATGCAATTAGCTGGAGGCAAGACCTTGGAGTTCGGAAAAAGAACATTAATAATGGGTATCTTAAATGTAACACCTGATTCCTTTTCCGATTCAGGATCTTATTTTCTGGAAGACAAGGCATTTGCCAGAGCTTTGGAGATGATCGAACAGGGGGCAGATGTTGTTGATGTGGGTGGAGCTTCCTCGCGACCTGCCTCCAGAATGGCAGAAGCGCAGGAAGAATTGGCCAGGATCTTATCCTTGGTAAAGCGTCTGGTGCGGGAGGACGTAATAATTTCAGTGGATACCTTTCGCAGTACGGTGGCCAGAGATTGCCTGGCAGCTGGTGCACATATCATAAACGACATTGGCCGTTTACAGCTGGACCAAGAGCTTTTACCGGTACTAGTGGAGTTTCAGGCACCGGTGATTCTTATGCATAACCGCCTTCAGTATAATCAGGGACTACCTTATCATGATCTGGTAAGCGATATGATAAGCGAACTCGATGAATCTATAAATCAGGCCATCAACGGAGGATTGATGCCTGAGCGGGTCATCATTGATCCGGGTATTGGTTTTGGTAAAGATATGCAGCAAAATTTAACTTTGATTAAGAGGCTCAAAGACTTTAAAACTCTGGGTAAACCCATTTTAATGGGAGCTTCCCGTAAAGATTTTATCGGAAAAGTACTAAATGCTGGAGTTTCAGATAGAATGGAAGGAACAATGGCAGTCACCGCTATGAGCATTATGAATGGAGCTGATATCATCCGGGTACATGATGTGAAAGAAAATGTCAGAGTGGCGCGTATGACTGATGCAGTGGTATATGCCCATGGATAAAATCATTGCCAAAGGTTTATGTTATTCTGGATGCCATGGTGTTTTGCCCGAAGAAAAAACCACGCCCCAGCCATTTGTGATCGATTTGGAATTGTGGCTGGACTTACAGCCAGCAGCCCTGCATGATGATATTGATAGGACAGTTAGTTATGATCAGATATACACCGAGGTGGGGAAAATAGTGGAGAAAAACAGTTTCAATCTGATTGAAACGTTGGCCGAAACCATCGCCAGGCAAATTTTAGCAAATTATCCGGTTGAAGCGGTTGATATCAAAGTTTATAAACCGAAAGCCCCAGTTGAAGGAGATTTCAAGTATTTTGCCGTAAAAATGATAAGATTTCGACAATAAAAGTATTGCTCTTCAAAAAGGTCTATGCTATTTTAAAGGATGAAACAGTATGCAGAAGATAGCTTATCTTAGTTTAGGCTCAAATATGGGCGATAAGATAACGAATATAGAAAATGCCATTAAAGCCATCGGTGCAGTTGAAGGCATAAGGATTACCAGTATATCTTCCAGTTATGAGACTGAGCCTTGGGGGAAAAAAGACCAGGATAATTTTATGAATGTAGTAGTGGAAATTGCTTCTGAATTATCTCCACTGGAATTACTAGAAAATCTGCAGAAGATTGAAATTAAAATGGGCCGCCAACGACTTGAGAAGTGGGGCCCGAGAAATATAGATATAGATATCCTTTTGTTTGGTGATGAAGTACTGGGAAGTCAGAAGCTTACTGTACCTCATCCGTACATGCGTGAGCGGTTGTTTGTCCTGATTCCGTTAGCGGAGGTTAATTCGGAGATTAAATTTCCTGATGACGGAATGGATATCAAGGAGGTGCTGATTAGAGCAATAGCCCGAGAAGGAAACCAAAAAATCATTAAAATTGGATAAGGGGTCTCCCGCTGATTCTCCTTACTGAAAAATCCGCTTGTAGCCTGATAATGGACCAAGACGGAAGCTATTTTGTTGGGGAAAAACATCCCCGTACCCAAAGGGGGAGTGAAGATGCAAAAAAGGATAGGAATAATTGGGGCGGGAGTTGTAGGAACGGCTATTGGGGTGGTACTCAATGACAAAGGCTATGAGATTACGGGTGTGCATGATATCAAAACCGAATCTACACAACAGCTTGTTGAACGGATCGGATGTACCGCCTATAAATCACCTCATGAAGTTTCTCGCTCGGCTGATATTTTGTTTATAACTACTTCCGACAGTTCTATTGAGAATGTTGTTAATACCCTGGCAGATGACGGGGCATTTTTTGCTGGGCAAATTGTTGTCCATATGAGTGGTTCACAATCATCGGAAGTTTTAGAAAGGGCTCAAGCATTCGGAGCAAAAATATTATCGGTGCATCCGCTGCAGTCTTTTGCCGGGACTGACCTGGCAATAAAGAACTTACCGGGTTCTATCTTTAGTGTTGAAGGAAACCGGGAAGCTTACGATGCAGCTGTATGCATCGTGGAAACATTAGGCGGAGAATATTTCTTTATTGATAGAAAGGCCAAGCCTTTGTACCATGCCGGCGCATGTGTGGTATCCAATTATTTGGTTACGCTGATCGATTTTGGGGCCAAACTTTTGGAAACGACTGGCATCCCCAAAGGCATGGCCCTTAAAGCTTTAATGCCTTTGATAGTTGGTACGGTCAGTAATATTGAAAATATCGGTATTCCAAAAGCATTAACCGGTCCAATTGCCCGTGGTGATTTGAATACAATCTTAAAACATCTTGACTGTCTGGAAGAGATGGCGCCTGAATTAATGAAGCTTTATAGCTGGCTAGGTTTTTATACTGCCGGAATTGCCGTTGATAAAGGTACGATTGACAAGAAAAGCATGGAAGAATTTCAAAAAACTTTCCTCCGGCAGTTGGCCAAAACTGCATCGGCAAAATAGAATCCTATTATTGGCGGTTGCTTGTATCCGACAAAAAAGGAGTGCGAGAAAATGTCCAAAATAACAACAGCATTGCTGAAAGATAAAAAATTTAAAAACCAAAAGATAAGCATGTTAACTGCTTATGATTATTCGCTGGCCGGAATGGTTGATGCCGCTGGTATTGATATGATCCTGGTCGGAGATTCACTGGGTATGGTCGTACTTGGTTATGAAAGCACCTTGCCGGTTACGATGGAAGATATGATCCATCATACGAAAGCGGTAGCCAGAGCAGCTAAAAATAGCATGGTGGTTGCGGATATGCCGTTTCTGTCTTACCATGTTTCCCGGGAAGAATCAGTACGAAATGCCGGACGATTGATTCAGGAAGGCGGTGCACACGCGGTCAAACTTGAAGGCGGTCAGGAAAGAGTTGATACGGTAAAAGCCATTATCGATGCGCAAATACCAGTTGTGGCTCATATCGGGTTGACGCCGCAATCAGTAAATCAATTTGGCGGCTTTAAGGTCCAAGGCAAAGACCTGGAAACAGCCAATAAATTAATAGCCGATGCCAAATCTCTGGAGGCGGCAGGCGCTTTTTGTATTGTGCTGGAATGTGTCCCTGCATTGTTAGCAAAACGTATTACTGAGGAAGTGGGGATCCCCACTATCGGTATTGGGGCAGGACAGTATTGCGATGGGCAGGTATTGGTCATCAACGATATGCTGGGTATGTTTACCGGGCATATTCCAAAGTTTGTCAAGAAATTTACTGATTTACAACCTAAGATTATTGAGGCTTTAACCGCTTACAAAGCGGAAGTTGAAGCCGGGACGTTTCCAAGTGATGAATATGCTTTTACGATCAGTGATGAAGTATTGGAAAAGCTATATTGATAGTAGATGGAGAAATGAATGATGCAAACCTTTACGAATATTAAGGATATGCAGGATAAATGTAAAGCCTGGAGGGCGGAAGGAAAACTGATTGGTTTAGTTCCTACTATGGGTTGTCTGCATGCCGGGCATTTGAGTCTGGTGCGTAAGGCCAGGCAGGAATGCGGTATCGTTATAATCAGTATTTTTGTAAACCCCATGCAATTTGGACAAGGGGAAGACTTTGAAGAATATCCCCGCGATTTGAGGAGGGATACGGAACTATTAGAAGCGGAAAAGGCAGACGCTATTTTTGCTCCTTCTTCCCGGGATATGTATCCGGAAGGCTACAGTACTTTTGTTGAGGTAGAAGGATCGATCACCCAAAAGTTATGCGGCGCTTCCAGGCCCGGTCATTTTAAAGGAGTTACTACGGTGGTCAGCAAATTATTTTTGATTTGCCAAGCCGATAAAGCATATTTCGGGCAAAAAGATGCGCAGCAGGTAACTGTGATCGAAAAAATGGTCAGGGAGCTGAATTTCCCTGTAAATGTCGTACGATGCCCTATAATCAGAGAAGCAGATGGCCTGGCAATGAGTTCCAGGAATGTAAACTTAAACAGCGAACAAAGACAGCAGGCAGTTGTACTTAGTCAGGCACTAAAAGCAGCTGCCAGGGAAATCGAGGCGGGACAAAGGGATGTGGAAACATTGAAGCAGGGAATGAGGAAGCTTATTACTGCTCAGCCACAGGCCACAATAGATTATATCGAAATGTACCGGGCAGAAGATCTAGGGGAGGTCAAGAACCTGTCCGGAGAAAAAATTATCATGGCTCTCGCGGTTAAATTCGGGAATACGAGATTGATAGATAATCTGATAGTGGAGGTGTGAAAGAAGTGCTTCGTTATATGCTCAAGTCAAAAATTCACCGGGCATCCGTTACTGAAGCAGATCTCAATTATGTAGGCAGTATCACTTTGGATAAAAAGCTGATGGAGGCTGCAGATATTCTTGAAAATGAAAAAGTAACGATTGTTAACAACAATAACGGTGAACGTTTTGAGACCTATGTTATTGAGGGGGAACCTGGGTCAGGCATAGTGTGTCTCAACGGAGCTGCTGCCCGATTGGTTCAAAAAGGTGATGTTGTCATCATTTTGACCTATACTATATTAGATGAAGACGAATGCCAGAACTATAAGCCTAAATTGGTATTCGTCAACGAACACAATCAAATCCAAAGAACTAACAGTTAGAATGGACAGGAGGCCGCATTGATTGTTCCGTGATTTACTACAGGAGATTGAGAAGAAAAAGCAGCAGCTTAATGCAGTAATCATGGCTCATTTTTATCAATTGCCAGAGATACAGGAGGCAGCCGACTTTGTAGGTGACTCACTGCAGCTCGCAAAACAGGCAGCTGAAACGGATGCCCAGGTTATCGTGTTTTGCGGAGTGGGCTTTATGGCGGAAAGTGCTAAAATATTAAACCCGCAAAAAACAGTGATTCTGCCGGATGTACAAGCCGGATGCCCCATGGCTGATATGGCAGATGCCCATGCCTTAAGGAAAATGAAAAAACAACATCCCAATGCAGTGGTCGTTTCGTATGTCAATACCAGCGCTGAAGTAAAAGCGGAAAGCTATATTTGTTGTACTTCTGCCAATGCAGTTCAGGTGGTAAATTCAATTCCGGAAGATAAAGAAATTATTTTTGTTCCGGATAAGAACTTGGGTGCTTACATCCAAAGCCGGACTGGACGCGACATGATCTTATGGGAAGGTTGGTGCCCGGTTCACGATGCTTTGACTTCGTTACAGCTGGAAGAGCAAATGCGTTTACATCCCGGCGTAAAAGTAGCAGTGCATCCAGAATGCCCGCCGGAGATTACCCGCATGGCTGATGCAGTGCGCTCGACCGCAGGTATCCTGGAATATGTCAGGCACAGCCCTGAACAAGAATTTATCATTGGTACGGAACAAGGCTTTTTGTACACTCTGCAAAAGGCCTGTCCGGAGAAACAGTTTTATCTGGCACGGGCAGGGTTTGAATGTCCGGACATGAAATACATTACCCTGCCCAAATTGAACGAATCTTTGATGCATCAACAATACCAAATTGAAGTTCCGGAAGATATTCGAAATAATGCTTACCTGGCTTTACAAAGAATGCTGGCGATAAAATAACAGCATAATATAGTGCACCAAAAAGAGGGGTTACATACCCCTTCTTTTAATCAAGGTGTGATGTGATGGAGCACAGATGATAGTAACCAGATATATCGAAAAACTTAAATCTCAAACACCGGTTATTATTACCGATTTTCTGATTGCCGGTGGTGGGATAGCAGGACTATTTACTGCTCTGAAGGCCAGTCAATATGGTAAAGTTGTGGTTTTGACTAAGAAAACGGTCAAGGACTCCAATACCGGTTTGGCCCAGGGGGGCATCGCGGCTGCAGTCCACGAAGAAGATTCACCTTTCCTGCATCTGGAGGATACGTTGGAAGCCGGTGCAGGACTTTGTAATATTGAAGCAGTTGATGTACTGGTTCGCGAAGGACCGGCTCGAGTTCATGAACTTATTGAAGCCGGAGCAAGTTTTGATATGAAAGACGGCGCGATTTCTTTGACCCGGGAGGGTGCACATAGTCGTCCCCGTATTTTACATGCTGCTGATGCGACCGGGGAAGCGATTCGATTGGCGCTGGTCAATCAATGCATAAATAACCCTGATATAACCATTAACGAAGACCACTTTTTGATTGATATACTTACGGACCACGCCCAGCGGGAATGTTACGGTGTTCACGTCTATGACCCGGTTAATCAGATACCTGTGATATATGCTGCCCGGGCCACCATCATAGCTACCGGGGGCCTGGGACAGTTATACCGGCATACCACCAATCCTTCAGTCGCAACCGCCGACGGTATGGCAGCCTGTTATCGCGGGGGTTGTATGCTTACTGATATGGAATTCATTCAGTTTCATCCCACCGTACTTTATAGTGATGATAAACAGCGGTTTTTAATTTCTGAAGCAGTTCGGGGTGAAGGAGGACTGCTGTACAATACCAAAGGTGAGCGCTTTATGGAGAATTATCATCCGCTTCTTGAACTTGCGGCACGGGATATCGTTTCCCGGGCTATCTTAAGTGAGACGATAAAAACGGAAAGTGACTACGTTCTGTTGGATATGAGCACTATCCCCCGGGCTGAAAAACGTTTCCCCAATATTTATCAAACTTGTTTGAATAAAGGTATCGATTTGACGAAGCAAATGGTTCCGGTTTCTCCTGCCGCTCATTATATGATGGGCGGGATCCATACCAATGTCGATGGAGAAACAGGTGTCTACGGACTTTTTGCTGCGGGAGAAGCTGCTTGTACAGGAGTGCATGGAGCCAACCGTTTAGCCAGCAATTCCCTCCTGGAAGGAATTGTGTTTGGTCAGCGGATCGTGGATAATCTGGAAAAAATACTTTACCGCCGACGCATAGGAGCAGAGGAAATTTTTGATCAGTTTGACCATGACTGGGTCATAAGACCAGTGCAAAGAAATATTACGCCGGATAAAGCGAAAAGTATGCTAAAAGATATTATGTGGGAAAATGCCGGTATAATAAGGAACGAAAATGGCTTGCTGCAGGCTGATCGAAAATTGCAGGAAATATATATCGGACTGGATAAAGCTGATGATATTACATCTTACTATGAAGCAATCAATATGCTGACCGTGGCAAGGATCATCATTCAGGCAGCCCTGGGACGTACAGAAAGCCGGGGAGCTCATTTCCGTTCTGATTATCCGCAGCGGGATGATATCAGATGGCTGCGTCATAATTCTTTTGTCAATTGCTGATCTGTCACCCCGGATCATTATCAGAGGAAGATTATTTTCCAGTTTAAAGTGCATTTTCTCAATTTGGAAAGTCGAAGAGGAGGAGCTGAAACATGAACTATCCTGGTTTGAATGATCTGATCACAAGGGCACTACAGGAAGATATAGGCCATCAGGATATTACCACTGCTAATCTTGTCAGTCCCACACGTAAAGCCAAAGGAATATTTATGGCTAAATCTTCCGGCATTTTGGCTGGATTGGATGTAAGCAGGGCGGTCTTCGGTTTGCTGGATTCGGATATTGTTTTTACCGGATTCAAAAGTGATGGGGAGAAACTAGAGCCTGGCAATAGTATTGCAATGGTTGAAGGCGCGGCGGCTACGCTTCTTACCGGAGAAAGAACCGCCCTGAATTTTATGCAGCGATTGTCGGGGATCGCCAGTAAAACTTATCATATGGCAGAGATCATTAAACCGTATAAAGCCCAGCTGGTAGATACCAGAAAAACAACTCCGGGACTTCGGTTCCTGGAAAAATATGCGGTCAAAATTGGCGGGGGCCGCAATCACCGTCTGGGTCTATTTGACGGGGTCATTATTAAGGATAATCATATTATGGCGGCAGGCGGGATTATCCCAGCCGTGAAGAAAGTACGACCCCTTATTCCGCTAACGGTCAAAATAGAGGTTGAAGTGGAAAATTTGGAACAATTAAAAGAAGCTTTAGAAGCGGGCGCAGATATAATTATGCTGGATAATATGGATACAGATACGATGCGGAAGGCTGTTTCAATAACAAATGGAAAGGCCTTGCTGGAAGCCTCAGGTGGTATAAATGAAAACACGATCGCTGTTGTTGCTCAAACCGGCGTAGATTTTATATCTTCTGGTGCCCTGACTCATTCAGCTGTCAGTCTGGATATTAGTTTCGATATCATTGAAGTTTGGAATTAGCCTTGCGGATTGATCCTGAATTCATTGGCCATGCTGTATTAAACAGCCATTATCCTAATGCCTGAAGCTGTTTGCGGAAGATTTTTTATCAGCGTTTGCTTATAAGGAGCTAAAAGCGTGCTTTTCAATTCCTATGAATTCATTTTTATTTTCCTGCCATCTGTTTTGATCGTTTATTTTCTGTTCAACTCACGGGGGCATTTTGATGCTGCAAAAATATGGTTGATCCTGACATCATTATTCTTTTATAGTTGGTGGAGTGTATATTATCTTCCTCTGATTATCTTCTCAATCTGTA
>CAZNPR010000033.1:0-8318 GCA_964574965.1 uncultured Syntrophomonas sp.
ACTTCTCCGTAAGGAATATCCAGTGCCCTGCCTACATCGCGAATGGCAGCCCGGGCTGCTAAAGTCCCGAAAGTAATGATTTGCGCCACTTTGTCATTGCCGTATGTTTCGATGATATATTCGATCACCCGGTCTCTTTTTTCGAAGCAAAAATCGATATCTATATCGGGCATGCTTACTCTTTCCGGATTCAAGAAACGTTCAAACAGCAAATTATAGCGCAGAGGGTCAATGGTGGTGATCCCCAGCAAATACGAAACCAAACTGCCTGCTGCCGAACCACGACCCGGACCTACCGGAACTTTATTCTCCTTAGCCCAGCGGACCAGATCCCACACAATTAAAAAATAGGCAGCAAATCCCATATCAATGATAGTCTGCAATTCATACTCGACTCGAACTTTCACTTCGGGTGCCGGATCAGGATATTTAGCTGCAAATTTATCCTCTACCAGTCGGCGCAGGTAAATTTCCTCCGTATCCCCGGCTGGCAGATTAAAATAAGGCAGATAGAATTTACTGAAGTCAAACTCTACATTACATTGTTCAGCAATGAACAGGCTGTTGGTTATCGCATCAGGACGCCAGGCAAAGAGCTGCGACATTTCCTCAGCGCTTTTCAGATAAAATTCATTACCCGGAAACCGCATTCTCTGCTCATTAGATACTACAGTTCCAGTCTGAATACACAACAAGACATCATGGACCGCCGCATCGCTTTGATTTATATAATGCGCATCATTCGCCGCCACCACCGGTATCCCGGTTTCATCGCTGATTTTACTCAGGAACTGACAAACCGTTTTTTCTTCAGGGATCCCATGATCCTGTAACTCTAAATAGAAATTGCCCCGTCCAAACAGTTCATCATAATAGCGAGCCATTTCTACTGCTGCGGAATAATTTCCCGCCAGGAGGGATTGGGGTATTTCTCCTGCCAGGCAGCTGGACATGGCAATCAGGCCTTGATGGTACTGTTCCAGCAATTCCTTGTCCACCCGAGGTTTATAATAGAATCCATCTATGAAAGCAAGACTGACGATCTTAACTAAATTCTGATACCCTTGCTCATCTTTAGCCAGCAATATAAAATGAGCTAGATTATCATCAATTTTAGGTTGTTTATCAAAACGCGTGCGCGGTGCTATATACACTTCGCAGCCAATGATTGGTTTTATCCCTCTTTTTTTGGCCGAGCGATAAAAATCTATGATCCCATATAAAACACCATGATCAGTAATTGCAACCGCCGGCATCCCCTGATCAGCACAATGAGCAGTCAGTTCATCGACCCGACAGGCACCGTCTAACAAGCTGAATTCTGAGTGGTTATGTAAATGCACAAATCCCTGACCCATATTTCTCTCCCCTGCAATAAAGTTCTGCCAGACTTAGGCAATGAGTGATACCTGACAAGGCTGTCCTCCTGTTATCCGGCAAAGTTCCTCAAAACTGATGGGCAGCGCCGTATTACCTGTACCGGCAGCTGCATAGACCACATCATAGCGTCTCAGGCTTTCATCTAAGAATACCGGTACTTCCTGCTTCAAGGCAAAGGGACAGACCCCCCCGATCGAAAAACCGGTGACCTGCTCCACCTCTTCAGCATTCGCCATCCGTACCCGTGAGCCAATCAACTCCTTCACCGCCTTATTGTCAATTTTGACGTCACCGGCGGAAACGATCAGTAAATAATCTTCACTTTTGGTTTTAAATAAAATCGATTTGGCGATCTGCCCGACTTCGGTTCCTAATGCCTGGGCGGCCAAATATGAAGTGCTGGTATCTTCCTCCAGAACAATGATCTTTAGTTCCGGATTGCGGCTGTTTAAAAATGCTCTCACTTTTTCGATCTTGTCCACTTAAACCCACCTCATTTTGCTCATAAAATATATCTCTTCTATTATAACTTTCTTCTGCTGTTTTATCTGTTGAATAAAAAAATCGGTCCTAAAAAGACCGATTTGAAAAATGATCTATGGGCTCAATGTTTTTCGTTGTTCTTTCAGCCTTTTATGCACTAATCCACCGATCCGGCCGCAGGCTTCATTGGTCAGAGCCCCCCAGCCTTCGGCTTGCACCTGTTCCCATATGCCCAGCTCTTTGGCGATTTCAATTTTCAGCAGATCCTTTTCCGAAAGCAGCTTTGGTTTTTTCCGCTTCTGACCTTTCACAGGTGACATAGTAAGATACCTCCTCGTTAATTTACTTTACTATGCCCGCTGATGCGTCATACTATTATTTAAAATTGGTAATAAAGCGGTAGAACTCATTTAAATCTCCGCGCCAATCAGGTTTATGATCTGCCCCATTATCGATCAGCAAATTTTCCACTAAAAACGTCTTCATACCGATGGTTCCGGCCGGCAGATCCTCTCCGATATCATTGCCTACCATCAGGCATTCCTCAGCTTTCACATTGAGAAAATCCAGGATTTCCTCATAATATTCCGGGTGCGGTTTGCAAAAATGCATGATCTCATAAGAGGTTATCAATTCAAATTCAAAATGCTCCAGCCCAGCCCAGGCTAATCGTTGTTTCAACGCTGTCAATGGGAATACCGCATTGGTTGCGATCACTACTCTGGTATCCCGGGTCTGCAGCATCTCGATCATTTGAGGGATCCCCGCAAACGGTTTACTATACTTTTGCAGGACAGGAAAACCTTCCGCATAAAACTTGTTGAAGAATTCCTTGATGGGTCCTTCTTCCCAACCGACAGCAGCAAAAAAATCTCTCATAAAAGCTTGCTCATTGGTTGTTTCCGGGTCTTTATCGGCAATCATCACCCCGGTAGATTTAAAAACCTGTTCCACTAACCTGCGGCTGTCAGCAATTCCTTCACTGCTGGCCATAAGAACCATTTGGCGAAAATAATGGGGCAGAAACTGCTGCATGTCAATGTCGAGCAAAGTCCCATCCAGATCAAATAATACTGCCTTAAACATTCTTTCTCCTTGTCATTTGTCCAATTATTTGGTGAGAACATTTAAATAAAATTTTAACCCGCTTTACCTTGAAAAGAAAGTAAATTTAATTCGGCATGATAAAAGCAGGATTTTATGGAAATATATAGAAATTGTAGTAACAATATTTTTTAAGGAGGATGATTCTTCACATGTTTAATACTTTTTTGAATAAAACAGAGTGGCACTTTCTCGATTTGAGTACATTATTATCATTTAATCCGGAGCAAGTTTTATACTATTATTATAATTCCTATCTTAAAATACCTTTGAACGTTTACGTTGAATTGGCCCAGATGGCTAAAAAAGAGCGGGATCTGGAAGCACCTCTTTTTGCCTGGTTGGAGCTGTTTGAGGATCATCTGGAAGTGACTGCGGATATTCTAAGTTTATCAGAGTCAAAGTTTTTACATACCATCGGCCCTTATTATTACCCCTGCACAAACAGCCGGTTCTATTTCACCAAAGCTTCATCGCCATCCGAAGTGATCACTGCAGCTGATATGAACAGGCTGATCGAATTGGATACTTCCCTGCCTATCAGCCGTGAAATTTTGAGTTATGCGAAAAACCGGAAGGATAATAAAAAGCCCAAAAGCATAGAAGAACTAGTCAATGATATCTCCATGAGCCTTGTTGCTTTAACCGAAATGGGCAAACTGGAAATGCATATGAATTACCTGAAAAAATGCCTGGAGCAGCGTTATCAGATCGTGGAACAAGAAGATTTCTATCCCCAGGAACCGGATAATCAGCCTGAGAAGCCTGAAAAAATGAATCTGGCCCCCAATGAAAACAATAATTTAGTCAGCTTTATATTACCCAATGCCTGGAGAAAAAAATATGACGATGCTTTTGGACACTTTAGTCATGACACGAAAGTTTATTTGATCCGTTACCGGGAATTCGAAAAATCGCTGGAACGGTTCAAAAAAGTACTGGCGGAATGGAATAATCATAAATGGAACTTGACCGACAAGTGTTTCGAGGATATAGCGGTCCTGGAATCCAAACTCAAAACGGCCAAAGCAGGTTTAGTGATCTATAAAAATATATTAAACAAGTCTTGCGTTCACGCAGATTATCAAAAGCACGAGTCATTGGTGCTGTTCAAATATTATCTGGAAACCGGACGTGCCTCTGAAATTCAGGAATGTATGAATCTTTACGAAGAAGAACGTCACTGGGCAGAAATAAAAGAAAGCCAGACACGGATCGAAAATACCATCCATTTGTTGCGAAAAGAGGGGGTGGATACGGATACGTTAAGTGAAGAGGTAAATAACCTGCTTAAAACCGATTTTCGTAAACATAAAGCTGTAAAAGGTTAATCAGTATACTGTGGGTTTGCCTGCCGGGGCTGCAGGAAAAATCGATACAGCAAGGCACCGGCAGCAAATCCGCCCACATGAGCCCAAAAGGCGATTTGTTCTGAAGAAGTGGAAATAAACAGATCTACTGCCCCGCCCCAAAATTGGGTGATGATCCAGAAGCCCAGATAGATCCAGGCAGGAATATTCAACAGGAAGAAAGGCGGAATGAAAGTCAGCACTTTGGCATTTCGAAACATTATGAAGTACGCTCCCATGATCCCGGCCACTGCTCCTGAAGCCCCTACCACCGGCACGTTGGAATGAGGATAAATAAAAAAATGCGCCATGGCAGCAATAATGCCGCAGAGAAGGTAAAACAGCAGAAACTTCACTTTTCCCATTCGATCTTCGACATTATCCCCAAACAGCCATAAGATCCACATATTGCTGATGACATGCATCCAGCTCCCATGTAAAAACATAGAAGAAAGAAAGGGCAGGTAATCCAGGGGAACGGGTTGGTATTCCAGATAATATCCGGGAACCAGACCGAACATGTAAAATAGGTGACTGACTCCTTCTTCGTTAAGCTGTGAAATGTAATAGAAAATCAACAGATTGAGCAAAATGATGGTTACAGTCACGATGGGAAAAGACTCTCCCCGGGTGCTGTCCCGCAGTGGAATCATAGCTCTCTTCTCCTTTGATAGATGAATAAACCAGTAAAATTTAGCTTAAACAAGGTACATTACTGCCAGGTAGAAAAACAGCAGGATAAATAAACCCTTAAAGACCAACGGTTTGATCCGACTGGAAATCCTTACTCCCAACTGGGCTCCAATAATCGTTCCTACTCCTAATAGTATTCCCACTCGCAATACGACAAAACCCTGGCTTAACTTGATCAACCCGCCTATGCCGCTGATGGTTATCATGGCAAATAATGAAGTACCCACTGCCTGAATAGGTGTAATACCAAAGAACAGCATTAAGCCGGGTACCATGATAAAGCCTCCGCCAATACCTAGAATACCTGAAAACATCCCGGTGATGGTCCCTAAAAGAATAGGTTTGACATAACTATATGGCTGTCCGGTATCTTTTTCCTGCTGGTTGGTTTTTCCCTGGCATTCCTTAACAAAGTTCACCGTCATACGCAGTGCAAAGAACAAAAACAAAAAACCCAGCAAACTTTCCAGCAGTTCGATATTGGTGCTTAGATACTGTTTAAACAGCCAGGAAGCAGGCACTAGTCCAATAATACCGCCAGCGCCTACCAATAAACCTTCCTTGATTTTTACATGACCGCTTTTAAAATGACCATACGCACCGGACACTGCGGTAAAAAAAACGGCGAAAAGAGTGGTTGACACTGCGGTAGCCGCGTCAAAACCCAGAAGTAAGCCGGACAAAGGCAGCATGATCACGCCGCCGCCGATTCCTAAAACAGCTCCTAAAATGCCTGCCAATAAACCAATCAATACACTCAATAAATCTATCATACTGATTCCTTATCAAAGAATGAACTTCCGGCAGCTTAACTGCTGCCGGAAGCTTACAATGTATCTATTCGACAGGGTCAAACATATCTTTGGAGGCGCCGCATACCGGACATTCATCCGGCGGTTCCGGCCCTTCGTGTACATAGCCGCAAACCCGGCATTGCCATTTATTATAGCGCTTTTTGCCTTCCTGATCGCGTCCCATTTTTTCAATGGTACTGCCGGAATCGATCTTTTTGGCGATCATGACTTCCCCAATCAGAACGCCGTCTTTAACAAAACTCTTTTTATAATAACCCTCGACCGGATCGTTTATTTCTGTGACCCGGCATTGAGCAGGATCAACATTGACATCACCCATGGAGAAGATTTCCTGATCAAAAGCTGCCAGCATCGTGGTGATGGCCGGAGGTGAATATTCGATCCAATCACCTGCAGCAGCAGCTCCAGCGATCCTTCCCATTTCTGTTGATACCGGCCACAGGCCTATCATCCTTTCACCGAATTGTGCACTATCGCCTGCAGCATAAATATTGGAGGTACTGGTCCGCATATGACTGTCGACCGCAATGCCCTGTTTGATTTCCAGTCCGGCTTCCGCAGCCAATTCAACATTTGGCTTAACTCCTGTAGAAAGCAGGATCAAATCGCCTTCCACAATTTTTCCGCTTTTTAGTTTCACCCCACTGGCCTGTTCAGCGCCCATGATTTCTTCCGTTGCTTCGCCTAACAGCAGTTCCACCCCTTTTGAGCGGATGATCTCCTGCAGACGAAGTGAAGACGAAGCATCCAGTTGTCTGGGCATGAGACGGTCACTGAATTCTACCACTGTAACCTGCAAACCGGAGCTGACCATTTCCCAAACCGCTTCCAGTCCCAGCACTCCGCCGCCTATTACAACTGCTCTCTTAGCAGCTTTCATGGCTGTTTTGAGGGTAATTGCATCCTTCAAACTTCTTAGCGCATAGACACCAGCTCTATCAGCACCCGGAATGGGTGGGATATTGCTGCGCGCACCATTTGCAATGATCAGCTTATCATATTTATATGCTTCATTATCCACTTTGACCAGCTTTTCCTTGGGGTCTAATGATGTCACTTTGCATCCCGTCTTGATCTTGATCTTCTGCTCTTCATACCACGAAGCCGGATGAACATAAAGGCGGTCATCGCTTAAGTCCTCACTGAGAAGATCGGACAAGGCGGGCCGGAAATAAGGCAGGTACTCTTCTTCGGTCAGCATCATGATCTCCCCGCTGCGGTTCCGTTTACGGATCGCTTCCGCAGCCGAAAGAGCTGCGATCCCGCTGCCAATGATGATGAATTTCTCAGCGGTATCATTGATAAATTCGTCTTCCGCTATGACCGGTACGAAATTTTCCTTGCCCACTCCGCAGGCCGGACAGATATCCGGAGCTTCTTCACCGGTATGTTCATAACCGCAAATCAAGCATTTCCATTTCTTTTTGGATTTATCCTGCCTCTTGTCCAGTACAGCCCGGGCAAAATCATTACCGGCAGTAAATGCATCGTCCAGGCTTCGCTGAGAAGGTTTAAATCTCACTTTCAAGCCAGGCAAAACCTGCATGCGTAAAGCCCGCAGGCGGTTTTCGATTGCCGGCACTGCTTCCCCGCTCCAGCCATAGGCGCCAAAAGCCATGGCTGTTTTACCGGCATGAACGATAGGTGATAGAGAGGTGATCAACTGCCATATGGGAGGCAGGGCATCACCATTAAGAGTCGGTGATCCGACCAACAACCCGTCTGCGTATAATATTTCCGGCAGTACTTCTTCTACCGGTGTATAAACCAGATCAAACTGTTTCAGCTCGAAGTCCCCCATCGCATTGATGCCTTCCGCAATACTGTCTGCCAAAGCAGCGGTATATCCATAGGCACTTACATAAGCCATGATGATTACGGGTTTGTCGTGCTGTTTTACCGGGGGTATAGACCATTCCTTATATAGATTCATGTAATAATCCAGCTTTTCACGCAAAACCGGACCATGACCGGGACAAATAATTTCGATCGGCAGATCTTTGATTTTTTCAAGAGCTTCCAGAACATATGGCTTGAACGGGCCCATGATCATATCAAAGTAATACTTGTAGGCGTCATAAAAATCCCCGCCGATGATATCATTAAAAACCCTTTCATCAGCATAATGGCTGCCAAAGGAATCACAGGTAAATAGGATCCTGTCTTCTACTGCATAAGTATACATGGAATCCGGCCAATGCAGGAATGGGGCACTGATAAAGCGCAGTGTCTTGCCTCCCAGATTCAGTTCTTCGCCATGTTCCACCGCCCGGGATTTAAAAGTTCGGTTGGCAATTTCCTTAAGAAAATCCAAAGCCGTTGCGCTGCCCAGCACTGTCAGTCCAGGGATCTTGTCCAGCAGCTTTTCAACGGAGCCTGCATGGTCAGGTTCGGTATGATTCATGATCAAGTAGTCGATTTCACTTAGTTTTACTACTTCCTGGATCTTCTGCAGGTATTCGTCAAAAAATCTCTCCTTGACAGTCTCGATCAG
>CAZNPR010000033.1:8418-11049 GCA_964574965.1 uncultured Syntrophomonas sp.
TTTGCAGCCACGATCTCATGACAATGAACTTTTGCCTGCCCTGCTTTCAGCAGTTCCGGGACATGCAATGTATGGTCAAAGTGACCGTGAGTGATAAAAATATGCCTTATATCTAATATTTCCTGCATTGAGAAGTATTTGGCCGGATCATTGAGTGAAAAGAATGGATCAAAGAGAATCGTTTCATCTGCACAAGTCATAGAAATAGCAGCAGTCCCATACCACTTTATTTCCATAGATCTCCTCCATTATTCATGCTTTCAAAACCAACACAGCAAAAAGTATTTAGAATATTCTGATTTAATTATATACATTCATGATATTTATTTATATGTAAAAAAATGCAATAAGACGATTGGTGTTATGATTAAATAATACTCATTGCAAGCAATTGCAGTTCATAATTGCTGTTATAATGGTTAAAATGAAATGAAACATTATTTTTGGAGGTGTTTTTAATGAACGCAGTGATCCTATATGCCCATCCCAATCCCGCCAGCTTTAATGGTGCCATAGCTAAAGTTGTAACAGAAGAGCTTGAAAAGAAGGGCGCCGCCATAAAGATGAAGGACCTGTATGCCATGAAGTTTGATCCTCTTTTAAGTGTGGAAGATTTCGCCGGATTCCATGACGGCAAAATACCTGCAGATATCGCACAAGAGCAGCAAGATATTGCCGATGCGGATATCGTAGTATTTGTTGCCCCCATTTGGTGGAATTCTGTTCCAGCTATCCTCAAAGGATATATCGACCGGATATTCAGCCTCGGTTTTGCCTATAAGTATACCAAAACCGGTCCCCAGGGATTGCTGAACGGAAAAAAAGGCTTGTTCATTACCACTTCGGGGGCTGATGCCCAGACGGCAGAGGCATCCGGTATGCTAAGCGTCATTGATCATTCGCTGGTAAGCGGTTTTTTCAGCTTCTGTGGTTTTTCTGAATATAAAGGCAAGAATCTATGTGCAGTAACCACCGTCTCTGATGAAGAACGCAAAACTATGCTGACTGAGATCCGCCAGCTAGTTTCGCAATTTGCTTAATTTCAAACAGGCCGCCCCCTATGATAGGGGGTCTTTTTATTTTCAATCGTTCTTTTTCAGTCCACGTAGATTTCTTGCAAGAAAATTATTTTATCATTGTATATTGATTATAAATAGATATGCATAAAACTTTGTTTCTAAGGGAGGGCAGCTCAAATGAGATTAAACAGTGTTTTCAGCAGCAAAAGAAAATCCGTGCTTATTTTGACATTGCTTCTGATTCTGGCGTTGCAGATCGCGACAGGCTGTGGCAGCAGCAACAAGAGCACTGCGGATTATGTAAGTCAGAAGAGCACCAGTCAGTCAGAAGTGGCCCGGGACCAGGACGGTGGGATGGGAACTACTCCAGCCATCCCCAATGATGTGGAAAGGAAAATCATCCAGAATGTCGATCTTAGAATGCAGGTCGATGATGTACAGTCGGTGATGGATAAAATCATTGCACTGACCAGCCAAAAAGGCGGATACATAGTAAACAGCAGCATTTACAAGGAAGAAAAATATTTCCGGGCATCACTTACCGTCAAAATACCTCAGGATAAACTGAATGATACGGTCCATTCCATCAATGAGTTTGGTGAAGTGGTCAATCATGATACCTATACCGAAGATGTAACCGAAGAGTACTATGATTCCCAGGCAAGGCTCACGGTACTGGAAGCAAAAGAAACCCGGCTCATCGCTTTGCTGGATAAAGCTTCCAGTATCACAGATATCGTAGCCATCGAAAATGAACTGGCCAAAGTACGCAGCGATATTGAAGTGCTCAAAGGACGGCTGCAATACTTAACCAATGCTACTTCATTCAGTACCATCAATATAAACCTGACACAAGCGGTCCCAGGTCAGATCACAGCGCCTCAGGGAACCACCGGCAAAGCCTGGCAGGGACTGATCAACAGTATTAACAGCCTGATCGATTTTGGCAGTAACTTGATCGTCTTTCTGATTACCCTCCTGCCCTGGCTGGCGGTACTGGCAGTTATATATTTTATCGTCCGCGCAATTAGAAATAAACGTAAAAACAAAGATTCTTAACCATCTATGGCCATAAAAAAAGCGGGATATTGGTGAACCAAAAACCAGTTCATCAATGATCCCGCTTATAATATCGGATTTAATCAATGGCTACCATAACATTGGAAGCTTTTATTACGGCATAGGCCTCCTTGCCGGATGCAAGGCCCATCTTTTCAGCAGATTCCTTGGTAATAACGGATACGATCGTCTCTCCTCCGGCCAGTTCGATATGAATTTCGCAATTCACTGCTCCTTGTACTACTTTTACGACTTTCCCTTTTAAAGCGTTGCGGGCACTAAGTTGCATAGAAATCATCCTTTCTATTATGTTCATTACACCATCTACATATAAAGTATAGCATATCCCATTTCATATAGATCTTACCTATTATCAGTAAAAATAATTTTCATCTCTGCGAATGAATTTCCATTTCTAAGATTGACCAATTCCCTTTTTTTCTCCGGGCGGCATGATTAAAACCACTCCATCATCAGCATACCGATTTGCAGTTCTGCATAAAAGCTCCAGATGCAATTATGCAAAAGTCCGCCAATATGGCGTTTTTTTTCT
>CAZNPR010000033.1:11149-12438 GCA_964574965.1 uncultured Syntrophomonas sp.
GCCTATCTGAAAATGGGGAAAAACGGTTTTCTCTGCCCCTGGGTCGATGAGGAGTACGGAGGATCTGGAGCAGACTTTCTCTATTCATTGATTATCGGTGAAGAAATAGCCCGCTATAGCTTGACCAGCTTTTTCGTATTTCTGCATAGTGACCTGGCCGCACCTTATATTGCCGCCTATGGAAATGCAGCACAAAAAATGCGCTGGCTGCCGGACTGCGTAAGCGGGGAAAAAATCCTGGCCGTTGCCATGACTGAACCAGGAGCTGGTTCTGACCTGGCGGCCATGAGGACCCGGGCAGTCAAGGATGGTGACTCTTATGTTTTGAATGGGTCCAAAACTTTCATTTCTAACGGTATCTTAGCCGACCTGGTAATCGTAGCAGCAAAAACTGATCCTCAGGCAGGAGCCCGAGGTGTAAGCCTGTTTGTGGCGGAAAGAGGAACCCCCGGATTTGAACGGGGCAAAAAGATCCAGAAAATTGGGCTGCTTGCCCAGGATACAGCCGAGTTGTTCTTCGACAACTGCCGGATCCCCGCTGAGAATTTATTGGGACAGGAAGGATACGGTTTTTATTATCTGATGCAGAAGCTGCAGCAGGAAAGACTGGTAGCAGCGATGATCAATCAAGCCATAGCTGAACACTGCCTGGAAATAACCATTAAATATGTGCAGGAGCGCCAGTTGTTCGGTCAATCTTTGAGCAAGTTCCAGAATACCCGTTTTTGTCTGGCGGAGTTAGCAGCGGAAATTCAGGTGGGTCGTAGTTTTGTTGATGCCCTTATCATGCAGCACATGCAAGAAAAAGAGATCGTTCAGGAAGTCAGTATGGCCAAATATTGGGTCTGTGAAATGGTCAACCGGGTAGCCAGCCGCTGCCTGCAGCTATTCGGAGGCTATGGTTATTGTACAGAATATGAGATCTCCCGTCTCTTTGTAGATGCCAGGGTCCAAACCATATATGCAGGCACTTCTGAAGTGATGAAACTCATTATCAGCAAGGGATTGGGATTATAAGACCGTCAGCAACCTGGTCAGAAGTTATCTCGTGATTAAGAAAGGAGGACATAGATAATGAGAAAAGTGGCAGTATTAGGCATGGGTCACAGCCAATTCTGTTTCAATTCCCCCAAAACTCAAGTGGAACTATTATCAGAGGTGTCACTGGATGCCATTAGCAGTTCCAATTTGACGGTGAAAGACGTTCAGGCTGCCTTCATCGGCAATGCCCTGGGTACCATCGCCGAAGGCCAGGCCACCGTCCAGCAGTTTGCTGTCAATGATATGGG